>RFHW01000006.1 GCA_003695745.1 Methanobacteriota archaeon
GGTTTTTTTTTTTTTTTTTGTCATCAAAAAAATAGAGAACCCGGCTACTGCTCCTATTTACCTTGCCATCCCCATCTGCTCCAGTGAATGATTTTTGAAACAACCTCTGGAACAACACCTTTTTTCAGGACACGCCTCACTACCTTATCCACGCCCGTCGAATACTGTATCGCCTTCTTATCCCTCGCCCATATCGATTTTGGAAGCCCCCGCTTCTTCGCAACCTCACGGAGGACGAACTTCCGCAGGCCATCTCTTATCTTCCAGTCCGCAGGGATGCCCAGGCCCAGCTCCACCACCTTTTCGTCGAGATATGGTGTGAGCATCTTCAAGCCCAGCGACCCGGCCAAGGCCCTGTCCCGCCCGATGTTTATAGTTTCAACGTCTCTTTTGAGCGCCTCCTCAAGCTCTGCCCCGTCCAGCTTCAGATACCGATGGTATCCCGCGAAAAGCTCGTCAGCGCCCTGGCCGACCATCACTGAAGACATCCCGCTCCATGCAGCGGTCTCAAAGCCGGCGTAGAGGGGCACGCCGATGGAGATGTCAATTGGGTTGTCGGTGCCGGCCGCCTCCCGGACCAGCTGAACATATCCTTCGATCTCATCGTCAAAGATGACCTTCTCCACACGCTCCAGCTCAAAGCAGCCTGCAGCCTCCCGGATGTGGCCTTCATCCCCGCTGCCCTCCATGTAAACCAAGACCAGGAGAGGCTCCAGCCCAAGGTCGGCGCATATCTTCGCAAGAAGGGAGCTGTCCAACCCGCCTGAAAAGAGCAGACCAAATTCATCGAGCCCGCTGGTGCATCGGGTGACCGCCTCCTCAAGCGCCCTGTCCAGAGCCTCAACATAGCCTGTCATCACGCCTCCAGCACCGCCTCTTCAATCGTGTAAATACCTGAAGACCCTTCCCACAGGGTCTCACCCTTTTTCACGGCGATCCGCATCCTGTACAGGGGCATGTCCAGCACAAGTGTCTCGGCCTCGCCACCCTCGAAGCCAAGATGGAAACGGTGCCTCTCGCTGAGCTCCCTTAGCTCTTCAAAGGCCCCTCTGTCAACGACCCTGCCAAGCCACCGCTCGTCAAGCCCCTCCGCCGCCACCCCTGTTATCATCACCTCAAAGCCATGGCGAAAGAGCTCCTGCCACAGCTCCAGGGGGTCTATCTGCCAGAGCGGCGCAAGGGATTTCAAAGACAGCTCCTCACAGAGCCCGTCGATCCGCCTCTTCTGGTAGTTTGAGGCAAGGGCGCCGCCCACGATCCCCTCCACTTCACTGCTGACCGATTCAAAAAGGGCTCTGAGGTCCAAAAGCTCCTCCTCCTTCCGTCCAGGGGTCCGGGCCGTTATGAGCTGGATCCCCGTGGCCTGCGATATCAGCCCTGTCACCCACACATTGGGGTGGTGGAACATGTAGCTCTCCCGTGACTCAGGCTCCATGGACAGGAGATACCTTATCCTGTGTCCTTCAAGGTGCATCCTGTACATGGCAAGGATGCTGTCCTTCCCGCCGCTCACAAGGGCTGCAAGGTCCATGAAGCACTGTATCTGGCTGCCTGATTATTATCCTTTGTCCTCAAGGGGCAGGTCCTTCAGATCGAGCCAGAGGAGGTAGACGTCCTTCTCGCTCCCGTCCCTTCTTTTAAGGGCGATGCTCCCGGTCCTCGGATCAGAGACCTCTCCTGCCACACCGCCAAGCTCCATCTCGTGCAAGAACAGCCAGTTAACCATCTCCACGTCGAGGTCCTTTGTGAGCTCCAGGAACCGCAACAGGAACTGTGACTGCCTTTTCTCTGAGGATGGAGGGTCCGATATCCAGCCTATCTCTGTGAATGCAATGGGCCTTGTAGTGTGCATGGCGATCCGGGAGTAGTAGTCATCAGGCATGTCCTCAGGCGCTCCATACTGCTTCCACGGATAGGTTGTTATACCTATCACGTCTGCTCTGGAATCAAAGGTCTCCAGCAGCTCCCACTGTTCGTTCTCGAGCAGATGGTTGTAGGAGAAGACCACAAGGACCTTCGTTTCAGGGGAGACCTTTTTGATCTCTCTCTTCGTCTCATCGAAGAGGCTCACATAGGCATCAAGCTCCTCAGGATGGAGGTAGAAATAGTCGTTTATCTCGTTGCCGAGGGAGATGTACTCTGGCCTGAAATCGCGGGCCAGCTCCCGCGCCTCTGCCATCCACCGCTCCCTGAATGCCGGGTCTGAGAGGTTTGCCGGCGTTCCTTCAGGAGCGTCAACAACGTATTCCAGCCCGCCCTCCGCCTTTTTTATGGTTGCAAAGTTCAGGGTGATGAATGTTCTGAGGCCGTGGACCCTCAAACCCTCGATCAGCCTGTTCCTCTTCAGGGCTTCATGCTCCCCGATGCCCTGCGCCTCAACCCAGACCATGGCCACCTCGGCGATCCGCCCTGCCTCCTCATAGGCGGCGGCGAGGTCTTCAAAGGAGCTCATTGGCGAGTTTTTTGGCGTTGCCACGATGCCCAGATAAAAGCCTCTCTTCGAGATGGGCAGGCTGTAGACGCTGTGGCTCCCTTTCACCTCCGGCTCGCCCGGAGGTGCTGCGGGCCCTGCACACCCGCTCACGAAAAGGGCCCCTGCAAGCAATAAAAGAAGGGCCCTGCACGATCCTTTAGAGGCTGGCACAGCTCCAATTTTTAGCCCTGCCCATTTAAAAACCCTCCTATCAGAAAGATTTAAATTCAGACCCGTATAGTCCCTCTTTGCTGGTGTATCAGATGAAGAAGAGAATCCTTATACCTGGTCCCGTGGAGCTTTCGCCTGAGGTGCGAGCCGCCCTCTCAAGGCCCATGATGGGCCATCGGACACCGGACTTCAGCGCCATCCTTGAGGAGTGCTGGGAAGGACTGAGATATGTTTACCAGACCGAGAATGACGTGCTCATCATAACAGGCTCAGGCACAGCCGCCATGGACGCTGCCATCGCATCCGCCATCAAAGAAGGCGATGAGGTGATATGCATCGGCGGCG
Organism: Methanobacteriota archaeon; assembly: GCA_003695745.1. Taxonomy (GTDB): domain Archaea; phylum Hydrothermarchaeota; class Hydrothermarchaeia; order Hydrothermarchaeales; family SZUA-236; genus J060. The sequence continues at coordinate 2,990 of RFHW01000006.1, forward strand.
GAAAGTTCGGCGAGCGCTTCCCCAAGATCGTCAAGGCCTACGGCGGCGTACCGGTCGAGGTGAACGTGCAGTGGGGCAGGGCCGTGGACCCATCCCTGGTTGAAAAGGCGGCCTCAGAGAGCGACGCTGTAGCGATCACCCTGACACACAACGAGACCTCCACAGGCGTGCTCCACGACGCCTCTGAGATCGCAGGGATCGCGCGGGAGAATGACATGCTCTTCATCATGGATGGCATAACCTCCATCGGCGGCGATGATGTGCGGACCGATGAGTGGGGCGTTGACATCTGTGTGGCCGGGTCGCAGAAGTGCCTCGGCGCGCCGCCGGGCCTCTCCTTTGCCTCGGTGAGCGAGAAGGCCTGGCAGGCCATTGAGGAGAACAGCGGCCGCCGGGGCTTTTACCTTGACCTCTCAGCCTATCGGAAGTCCCTTGGGAAGAGGACCACACCCTTCACACCGGCGGTGCCCCTCATATATGGCCTGAAGACAGCCCTTGATGAGATCAGATCTGAAGGGCTTGAGAACCGGATAGAGAGGCACAGGCTCCTTGCAAGGGCCACCCGCGAGGCGGCCAAGGCCATGAACCTGGAGCTCTTTGCAGAGGAGTCCCATGCCTCGAACACGGTGACGGCCATCAAGATCCCTGAGGGTCTGGAGGACAAGGACGTCCGGGGCAGGCTCAAAGATGAATATGGCATTCTCCTCGCAGGCGGGCAGGACGCGGTGAAGGGCAGGATATTCAGGATCGGGCATATGGGGAATGTGGACTCTGTTGAGCTCCTCGGCGTGCTCTCTGCTCTGGAGATGGTGCTCAGGAAGGCAGGCCATGATCTGCGTCTTGGAGAGGGTGTGAGGGCGGCTCAGGAGGTGCTCTCCCGTTGACAGACCCCGCCGTGCAGGTGCCTGTTTTTTAGAAAGGCGCCTTTCAAAAGATTTAAATCATAGAGAGTACATTATAGAATGGGAAGGTGAAAATTCCTGAACAGAAGACCTGAAGCTTGTGAGAGAAAATGGATAATGGAAGTGCTATATTGGAGAATCCAGAGGTTCGACAGTTCTTTGAGGAAGTCCTGGGCGAAGAAGGGCTTAAGGTAATCAACGCCCTCATCGGGCGGGAGGCAACAGATGAGGAGATCGCAGAGGAGCTTGGGCTAAAGCTCAATCTGGTGCGTAAGATCCTCTACAAGCTCTATGACTACCGGCTCGCATCCTATGTGCGGACGAAGGACAAGGACATAGGCTGGTACATCTACACATGGAAGCTGGACCTCCCGCGTGTGATGGACGTGATACAGGAGCGCAAAAGGAAGATCCTGGAGGACCTCACCAACAAGCTTGAGTACGAGGCCAACACCGTCTTTTTCGAGTGCACCAACGACCACTTCAGGATCCCCTATGACATCGCCAGCGAGCGGGGCTTCAGATGCCCCCAGTGCGAAGGCGCCCTTGAATACATAAACAACCAGGAGGCTGTGGAGTCCCTGGAAAGAGAGATAAGACGGCTTCAGGATGAGCTTGAAAACCCAGTGCCAGGAGCTCTTAAAGCGCCACGGATGTAGCGCTGAGGTGATAGAGCACTGCGCCGCTGTTTCTGACCTCGCCATGGAGCTGGCGGAGAGGCTCAATATCCCTGTGGACAGGGACCTCCTTTTCATGGGGGCCATGCTCCACGACATAGGCCGGGGCAGGACAAACAGCATAAAACACGCCGTGGCCGGCGCGGAGGCGGCGAGGAGGGCGGGAGTGCCAGAGGAGGTGGGCCGGATCAGAGGGCGGCAGGTAGGCGCCGGTCTGACCGGGGAGGAGGCTCGGAGTCTTGGGCTGCCGCCGGGGGAGTACATGCCCCAGACCCCGGAGGAGATCATTGTCTCATATGCAGATAAC
>RFHW01000182.1 GCA_003695745.1 Methanobacteriota archaeon
CATTGTGAAGCGCATTGTGGAGCTTCATGAGGGGCGGGTGTGGGTTGAGGACAACCCCGGCGGGGGCAGCGTCTTCATCGTGGAGCTGCCCAAAAGAGGGCCAAATACAGCGTAGGAATGTTTAAATATTTTATAAACCATATATATTTGATATGGGACCTCAGGGACAGGGTGGGCTGACGGGTGAATGCTCCCTTCCAGAGACGTCAGAGGCCCTTGACGTCCTGAGCGAGGCTGTCTTCATCCTTGACGATGACCACAACATCGAAGGCGCGAACAGGCGCTTCTGCGAGATGCTGGGGCTTTCCAGAGAGGAGGTGATAGGGCGCAAGTGCTACGAGGTGGTCCATGGCACAGAGGCCCCGCCTGAATGGTGCCCCTGTGAAAAGACCCTTGCCATGAAGAGCCCTGCCTCTGCCACTGTGAAGGAACCCATGCTCGGGGACGGCGAGTATCTCCTTACAACGATCCCCTTCCTCGGCCCCTCTGAGAATGTGCTGTGCGTGGTGCACACCATAAAAGACGTTGGAGCCGGGGCTGTGTCCAGAGAGGAGGAAAGAGAGATTGCCGGTCTCTCACTGGAGATCGTTGAGCGGGCGCCTGTGGGGATCATATATCTTGACAGGGACCTGAGGATCGTCTATGAGAACCCGCGGATGAAGGAGATACTGGGCGTGCCTGCCGGCGAGGAGTCCAAGGCCATTGGGATGGACATCAGGGATGTGCCCTCCATAGGGCTTGCAGGCATGACAGAGAGGATGGCAGAGCTCTCCAAGGGGAGGGAGATCAGGGGCGAGACAAGGTTCACCTCCATATACGGCAGGGAATCCATCCTGAGGTATGTGGGGCTTCCCATCTCTGATGCGGAAGGCTTCGGCGGCGCCCTCATCGTTGTGGAGGACGTCACAGAGATGAGAAAGGCTGAGGAGGAGCTTAAGTCATCGAAAGGGTATCTTTTGAATCTCATAGAGAGCATGGGAGACGGGGTCACAACCATCGGCAGGGACTTCATCATAAGGGATGTGAACCGTGCCGTGGAGAGGATGAGCGGGCACACAAGGGATGAGATGGTGGGCAGACACTGCTATGAAGTACATCACCGCCGCAAAAGCCCCTGCAGGCCTCCTGTGGCCTGCGCCCTGAAAGAGGTCTTGGAGAGGAAGGCCCCCGTTACAATCGAGCACCTCCACTACAGAAAAGATGGAAGCCCATATCCTGTGGAGATAGTCTCAACACCTGTCTTTGACGAGAAGGGAGAGGTCTCCTCGGTGCTGGAGATATCAAGGGACATTACAAGGCGAAAGGAGACCGAGAGCAAGGCCCGGCAAAGGATGAGGGAGCTTGCCCTTCTGAGGGATGTGAACAACGCCCTGAACAGGGAGAGCCCCATTGAAGAGGTCTTTGAGATAATCACAAAGGGCCTTACCAACTACCTCGGCTATGATGTGAGCGCCCTCTACCTCATCGACCCTGACAGGGAGCACGTCACCCTCAAGGCATACTCCACAGACCAGCGGCTTGTGAAAAAGATCGAAGGGCTCACAGGCATATCTGTCGATGGATACAGGGCGCCCATAATAGAGGGGAGCATCATCCACCAGATAATCGAAGGCAGGGAGCCTGTCCTCACCGAGGACATCGCAGGGGTTGTAAAGGGGAACACAGAGAATCCGCTTCTAAAGAAGATGGCCTCCAAGATAGCAGGGCTCTCAGGGCTGAGGGCAGGCATAGGCGCGCCCCTCATCTCAAAGGACGGGGTGATAGGCATAATAGCGGTGGGCAGCAGAAAAGGGCTTTCAGAGGAGGATGCTCAGAGGCTCACAACCTTCGGAAGCTCGCTGGCCCTGGCAATAAGGAAGGCCCACGACACAGAGGAACTCAAAAGGGCCTATGAGATGCTCGAGCGCTCTGACAGGCTAAAGAACATCTTCATCGATGTGATGCGCCATGACCTGCTCAATCCTGTGGGCATAATATCAGGCCTCACAGAGCTTCTCATCGAAGACGAAGAGGAAGGGGAGAGGAAAGACACACTGAGGATGATACGGAAGAATGCACGCCGGATCGGTGATATGGTGTACAACGCCGGCATACTTGCAAGGCTCGATTCAGGTGACAAACCGAGTTTTGAGGAAAGAGACCTTGCAGAGGTCATAAAGGAGGCCATGGCCGAGCATGCAGGCAGGGCGGCGGAGAAGAACATGGACCTGTTGTTCAGGGCAAAAGGACGGCATCCGGTCCATGCAAACCCCCTGATCCATGAGGTGTTCACAAACATCATAGGCAACGCCGTGAAATACGGTCCTGAAGGCTCCAATGTGAAGATAAGGATCGAAGACAGGCGATCACTCTGGCGCATCTCCATATGCGACAGAGGCCCCGGCATCGAGGATGAGAACAAGGAGCTGGTCTTCGACAGGTTCCAAAGGATCGAAAGAGGCCCTATCAAGGGCACGGGCCTCGGCCTTGCGATCGTGAAGCGCGTCGTGGAGCTCCATCAGGGCCGTGTCTGGGTGGAGGACAACCCTGGAGGCGGAAGCATATTCATCGTGGAGCTGCCCAAAAGAGGCCCCAAGCCTGCGTAGGAGGTTGTTTCACGCTTCCAATTACGTATCTGGCCGCAAACCTCCTGAAAGGTTTCC
>RFHW01000183.1 GCA_003695745.1 Methanobacteriota archaeon
GCCACGCGTTATAAGAAACCGGTCTTCGTGAAGATCGCGGCCGTGAACAACTCGGCGCCCATTGCGACGGGGATCATCAGGGCCGGGGCCGATGCCGTGGTGCTCGACGGCTTCACCGCCGGGACAGGTGCCGCGCCGCAGGTGATCAGGAACAACCTGGGCATACCCATCGAGGCGGCCGTGGCGTCAGTGGACCAGCGGCTCCGGGAGGAGGGGATCCGCCACTGGGGCTCCATCATAGCAAGCGGTTCGATCCGCTCAAGCGGAGATGTGGCCAAGATCATAGCCCTCGGGGCTGATGCCGTGTACATCGGCACCGCGGCGCTTCAGGCCCTTGGCTGCACCGTGTGCAAGCAGTGCTACACAGGGAAGTGTGCATGGGGCATCGCCACGCAGGATCCCAAGCTCACCAGGAGGCTGGACCCTGAGGAGGGTGCGAAGCGCGTTTCAAACCTCATCGGCGCCTGGAGCCATGAGCTGCAGGAGATCCTGGGTGCCCTTGGCCTGAACTCCCTGGAATCGCTTCGCGGGAACAGGGACAGGCTGCGGGGCGTCGGGCTCTCAGAATCAGAGATGGAGGTGCTGGGCGTTCTCCCGGCAGGACGGTAGAGGCTTATGAAGGAGGTGACCATCGACGCCAGAGGCGTGCACTATAAGGTCCTGAACTTCATGATCGAGGAGGCCATTGAAAATGGCGCTGAAAAGATCATCCTCAGGAACGTGAACGGCCAGCGCTTCATCCTGGACGGCGTGAACAAAGATATTGAGATGGAGATCCATGGGACGGCCGGCGATGACCTGGCCGCCTTCATGAACGGGCCCCGTGTCACGGTCTACGGCAACGCCCAGGACGGCGTGGGCAACACCATGAACAGCGGTCTCGTGGTAATCCACGGCGATGCACGGGACATCGTGGGCCACTCCATGCGCGGCGGCAGGATATTCGTGAAGGGCGATGTGGGCTATCGCGTGGGCATCCATATGAAGCAGTATGAGGATAACTTCCCCATCGTGGTGGTCGGAGGGACGGCCATGGACTTCCTTGGCGAGTACATGGCAGGCGGCGTGATCCTCGTGCTCAACCAGAGCGGCCAGCCCTTCACAGGCGACTGGGTGGCGACAGGCATCCACGGAGGGGTGGTCTACATACGGGGCGAGGTGCCTGAGACAAACCTTGGCATCGGGGCTAAGATCGCCCCTATGGAGGAGGAGGATGTGAAGCGGGTGGGCGAGCTCTGCAGGGAGTTCACAGGATACTTTGGCGGGGACCCGGAGACGCTCATGGACGGCGCATATACGAAGATCGTGCCCATCTCCCACAGGCCCTATGGCAAGATGTACACCGACGATTAGAGCCCGGCCTGTATCACGGCGTAGGCCAGGGTGGAGAGGATGAAGATGAATATGAGCCCAAGGCCTATGAGCTGTTTCCTGTTCAGACGGGGCTGTGCTCTGGCCCTTTTAGCCTTTTTTGCCATGCCCCTATCTGACTCCTCATAGGTTAATAAAGGTTATGCTACAATGCACTTTTTTAATCATAAAGTTTATAAATACGGCTTAAATCTTTAATCGTGAGGTAGAGAATATGGCTGAGATAACAGAAGTGCGCATATACAAGATGGAGAACTCCGGGAACCTGAGGGCCTATGCGACGGTGACGCTGGACAACTCCTTTGCCGTCCACGGTCTCAAGGTCTTGGAGGGGGAGAAGGGGTTGTGGGTGAGCATGCCTGCCACAAGGAGCAAAAAAACAGGGGAGTTCAAGGACGTCTTCCATCCGATCTCTCCGGAGGCACGGGAAGGGCTTATAAACGCGGTTTTGGAGAAGTACAACGAGGAGGAGCAGGGCGAAGCCTCTTAATCCCTCCGTTCGGCCACGAATCTGGGCACCGCATCTCTCAGGGGGTTGAAGGACTCCAGATCCCCTATGAGCATGCATTTGAGGCCTGCCTTGGAGTGCAGAGACGAGGGCAGGCGAAGTATGCGTTTCACGTCCACAGTGACCTTGGCATCGAGCATGCTCGCATTTTGCTTGAGCACGAAGTCTGTGAGCCGGTCGTATCTGGCCTCCCCCAGGATGTCCTTTAATGCCTTGAACCTCCTCTTCCTTATCACCCCTGTCTTTTTGTCTGTCTCGATGGCGAAGTTCTTCCATCCCTTCAGGTCCTCCATTATCTGCTCTTTGTTCCTCATCACCTCCTCTGCCGTGGTCTTTCCAATGCCCTCCACCATCATGAGGTCCTCGGCAGTGGCCGCCTCAAGCATCATGAGAAGCCGGTCCTTGAAGACCCGCGTATATCCCCGCGGGGCGAGCCACCGGTCCACCTTAGGGCTCCCTTTCAGCTCCTGGCTCCCGGTGAGATAGTCGAGTATATAGGCCCGCTCCACATCTGTGAAATCCATCACATCCGGGTCCAGTATCCGCACATGATACCCCCGTCCTGAGTAGACGTAGTGGATGTTCTTCAGCCCGAAGTCGCCTTCAAATATGTCCTTCAAGGTGAGGATGAATGTCTTGGCGATGTCAAGGCATTTTTCGCAGACCTCCCCGGCTTTGCAGCATTTCTTGAGCGTCTGGGGCAGGTCCTTTGCATCTATGTCGAAGACGAGCTCGGCCTTCAGATAGCCCTCGCGTTTGCCAGGCCTCTCATAGTAGGAGACGCTTGAATAGGCCGAATAAGGGGCACGTTCCCTGAGGAACCCAGCGAGGGCGTTCACATCTGGAAAGGCGTTGTAGCGGTCCTTGGGGCCGGTGCCGTCGTGGTCGAAGCCGAACTCGCGCTGGGCAATGGATGCAACAAGAAAATCAGGTATCTCCCCGGGGCTCCACTCCTCTGTGTAGTAGATCCTGCGCTCCTCTGGCGTGGCCTCTCTAAGCTCCATCCCAGTCCTCCATGTCACGGGCGATCAGGAACCCGCGGGCCCGCTCTGCATAGGGGTATCGGTTCACAAGCCTCCAGAACTCCTTTGAGTGGCCGCCGTGTATGAGGTGGGCGAGCTCGTGGACGATGACATAGTCCAGCACCCAATGGGGCATCTCTTTGAGCCTGCTTGAGATCCTGATGTCGCCGGTGAGGGTGCTGCAGCTCCCGTGCCACCTGCGCTGCCGGTCTGAAAAGGATATGGAGCCTATCTTCAGCTTCCCCTCGAAATACTTTTTGTTCAGCTCCTCCGCCCTCTTCATCAGGCTTTCATCGGTCCTTGGAGCCCGCCCTCTCTTTGCAGCCATCCTTTTTTTCATCCGCTCAACCCACTCCCGCTCCTCTCTCCGGGACATACGCGCAGGGAGATATATGAGAAGCTCACCATTGGACATCCTCGCAGACACGGTCTTCCTTCGGCGGGGGCTGCGGATCACCTTCACAGGAATATCCTTCATCCTCAAAACCTCTTCAGAAAGGCCTCAACCTCCTTTCAAGATAAAGTTTTTCACTGAAGACAGGTGTCTGCCGTTGCCAATCTGGTTCACTTTATTGAACGAAGGGTTCGCTGGAAAGAACCGCAGCCATGAGGCTAGAACATTAAACAAGCAGCTAGGAAAAGAGGATTGGTGAGCGCGGGAAAGGGACACCATCATTTATGCGCTGTCCACCACCCTAACCCGCGGGCGGGATTTTATCTTCTCGATGTCCTCCAGATTCTTTCTCTCAATGGCTCCTTCTTCTCGGTTTCAGGCGGGTAATAAATGACAAGCTAAGCGACAACCTAAAGGACAACCATCATTTAAGTTCATAATGGGCACCTCTCCCCCCTTCTTTCAAGCTCACCCACCTTCCTTCACCCACGATGATGCGGTCTTGTGCTTCAATTCCCATTAATCCTCGCCCGATGCTCTGTCACACCGGCCCTCCGGTCATGCCATGAAATTCGAAAAACCCAATATAAAAAGTTCTACTAACGCCTAACGATAGCCTGATCCATGCAACAAACCCTTAAATAATAGAACAGGGCACAGTCTTTTTTGTGAACGGCAATGACAATTGAGGACTTCAGAAAGACCATGGCCTATACATCAACAGAAGCCACACAAACAGAGA
>RFHW01000184.1 GCA_003695745.1 Methanobacteriota archaeon
GCTAAACGTGGCCCTCACACGGCTCTCGCTCATAGCGCCGGGTTTCCAGCGGATCGGCCTCTCGGCAACGGTGGGAAGCCCTGAGGACGTGGCAGGGTTTCTGGAGTGAAAAATCCGGTTCGATGCCTCCTATAAAAATCCTCACTCGAGGTAAAGAACGTTTTCAAGGTCTTTGAAGTGGTCGTCCCCTGTGAGAAGGCCTGCTCCATGGAGCCTTGCCGTTGCATAGATCAGGCAGTCCACTGCGCCGATCTTGATCCTCCTTCTTTTAGATTCCAGCTTGATTTTGGCAGCTTCCAGCGCCGTGTCCTCGTCTATCCCTGTGACCTTTGCATGGATCTTTATCTTTTCTATGAACCTTCGAGCTGTTTTGGTGTCTTTTATCTCTGCCACCCTGTAGTGGACCTCGTAGAGATTGGCCACGGAGGTGAGCAGCTTTTTCCCCTTCATCAGCTCGAGGGCGGTTTTGCCTTTCTCTGTGCCTTTCAGTATCTCCAGCCAGGCGAAGCTGTCGACCAGGAGCAGGTCACCTTTCATCTTCCACTTCTTCCCTGTGCTCTCTTCTTATCCTCTCAAGGTCCAGCTCCGGAACCGATCGGAAGAGGGATTCAACGGGCTCCACCGGGATCAGCTCGACCTTGCCTTCACCTGCCCTGAGCTCGAACTTGTCTGTTTTGAATCTTCTCCTCACCTTTGCAGGCAAAACAAGCCTGCCTGCCTGGTCTATTTTAACAATGGCATCTTTCATAGATACCATGTTTTCATTTATGGTATATAAGATTTCTGGACGAGCTCATGGGACATCTACAGTCCCCACACCTATCTCGCATCCCCGTAGAACCTTGCAAGCCTTTCAGGCGGGACCCCCAGCCAGAAGAGGAGCCTGTTCGCCCACATCTGCAGAACGGTCCGGACAAAACCCTGGTTTTTGAACCTCCTTGTAGATGCCCATATCCGGGATTTCGCCTGCACAAGCCTCCCCTCTTCCTTCAGTCTCCTGCAGAGCGCCACATCCTCCATCAGCGGGATAGGTGGGAAGCCTCCGACCCTGTCAAAGACAGAGCGCCTCACAAAGATGCCGTGATCACCGAGATAGATGCCTGTGAGGCGGGCCCGCAGGCGTGACCAGAACACGTGGTTCCGGTATAAAAGGGACTTATCGGCAACATCATAGCGCAGCGCCCCGCCAACCACCCCCGGTTCCTTCATGAGCTCCTCGATCTCGATGAAGGCTTCTTTCTCAGGCAGGCAGTCGGCGTGGAGGAAAAAAAGCACATCCCTCGCTGCCAGCTCCGCGCCCCTGTTCATCTGCACCGCCCGCCCCCTCGCACACTCCACAACCCTGGCACGGCCGCTTGCCACCTCCCTGGTGCCGTCCATGCTCCCGCCGTCCACCACGATGACCTCAAAGGAGCCCTTCATCCCATCAAGACAGTCCAGCAGCTCTCTGAGGCGGCCTTCCTCATTTAAAACAGGGATCACCACCGATATCATCCTGTTGAATAGCTCCCCAGCACCTTGAAAAATGTGGTCAGCCCTGCCACCTTCTCCAAAATCCCTCTGATCCTTTCATCGCCGGCGTCGCCCAGGAAGTCTATGTAGAAGATGTAGTCCCCAAGGCTTTTTTTCGTGGGGCGCGACTCGATCTTCGTCAGGTTCACACCGCCCCTGGCAAAGTATCCGAGGATCTCATAGAGCGCTCCGGGCCGATCCCTCACAGCGATGACGATGGATGTCTTAATCTGACCGCTCTTCTCAGGGCACTCCTTTGACAGGACGAAGAAGCGGGTCTGGTTACGCTCCTCATCCTCGACACCCTCTTCAAGGATGGAGAGGCCGTAGAGGTCTGCGGCGATGCGCGAGCCGATAGCGGCGGTCTTTGAAAGCCCTTTGGAGGCAATCTCCCTTGCAGCCTCGGCCGTGGAGGGGAAGTTACGTGTCTTCACACCGGGCAGGGTCTTCAGAAAACCCCGGCACTGGGCGAGGGCGTGGGGGTGGGAGATGACCTCCTCGATCTCCTGGATCCCTGTCCCCGGCAGCGCCATAAGACAGTGGGTGATGTCGAGGACGATCTCCCTGCAGATCTGGATATCGCTCTTCAGCAGGAGCTCAAGGGTGGCGGACACAGACCCTTCAAGGGAGTTCTCCACAGGCACAACGCCGTATCTTGCCGCTCCGCCTCTGACTGCGTCAAAGACCTCCTCAATAGAGCTGTAAGCCGCCCTTTCCAGATCAGGGTTGAACCTCAGGGCCGCCTCCTCGCTGAAGGTGCCCTTCGGACCAAGTATGGCGATCCTCTCAGAGCTCACCTTCTCTGCACCTCTTTGCTGTACTCAAGTATGAGAGCGACCAGCCGCTCTATGAAGCCTTCCTCGACCCCGCTGCCATGCCTCTTGAAGTTCTCAAGCACCTCTCGCTCGCGATCCAGATCCTCGATCTCCATCCCTGACTCCCGCTTCCGCCTGCCAATCTCCTCTGTCTTCCTGAAGCGCTCCCTGAAAAGCTCCATGATACGGGCGTCCAGCTCATCTATCTCGGTCCGTATGTCGCCGATGTCCATAGTTCAAACTGATTTGAACGAAAATATTTAATACTATCTAAGCCAAAATAAAAGGCGGAACGTAATTTGAGGTACTTGTATGAGCAAGATGGTGCTTGTAGTAGATGATGAGGAGGACATCGTTTTTATCCTTAAGAACGTGCTTGAGAAAAAGGGCTATGTTGTGAAGGATGCGTCCACTGGGGAGGAGTGCCTTGAGATATTGAAGAAGGAGAAGCCTGACCTGATCATAATGGATGTGATGATGCCTGGAATCGACGGGTGGGAGACGACACGGAGGATAAAGACCGATGAGAGGACGAAGGGGATACCTGTCTCCATCCTCTCTGTGAAATCGGATCCTGAGGACCGTAGGAAGAGCCTTGAATACTCCCTTGCAGATGAGCATCTGAGCAAGCCCGTGGACTTTGACGCCCTGCTGAACACGGTGGAGCTCCTCCTGCTCAGGAACAACTGAAAGGCGCTTTTCATAGGGCGCTGAATATGAACCTCAATGCGCCAATGGGACCGAATGTCCTGAGCAGTATCCTGAGCTTGTACAGGGCTGAGAGGAGAAAGCTGGGCCGCCTCCAGTTCCTGCATCTTCCATAGTCGTATTCCCATGCCGTCGGCTCAAAGCCCATCCGCCTTATAATGGAGAGGGTCTGCCGGCGATCCCTATCAAGGCTGTATATGCACATGGCGCTTGTCTCTGAGGCGTTCCAGTATTTTGCAGATACCACCTCACCCGCCTCCACATAGCCCTCGATCCTTTCTGCCAGGGCCTCCATCTCGCTCAGGCCGCCGTAGACCAGCCACTTGCCGCCCCGCTCGAACCACTCAGCCTCATCCTCTGCTCTGGGCTCTCCAGGGATTATCCACGTCCATATAGGTGTTTTTCTGATAGCCACAAGGCTAACCAAGCCCTTAATGACAGATAAAAATAGCCCCTCCCGTGGCTGTGCTAGGTGTTGTTGTCATCAAACTTATGAGGCGTGAAAAACTCAGCGGACCCTGATCCCTCTGGCTCTCTCTCCGGCCTCTTGGGCGGTTTCTTCAAAAGCTCTTTTATGGTCATGGAGAGGACTGGAAAGTCGACGGGCTTTGTGAGGTGGCTGTCTGCAAGGGCATAGTCCAGGCTGGTCTTCATATCCTCTGTGTCGCCGAGGACTGAGAGCATGGCCACAGGCATCTTCGGCAGGGACGGGCTTTCCTTCAATGTGCGGCACACCTCCCAGCCGTTGAGATCCGGCATGAGGATGTCAAGGATGACGAGATCAGGCTTCTCCCTTTTGATCAGCTCCAGACACTGCGGGCCGCCAGAGGCCTCGACCACCTCATAGTCCTCCTCCTCAAGAAGCCTTCTAAGGATGTATCGGATATCCTCCTCATCATCGACAACCAGGATCTTCTTCTTTTTCATCTGACAATCTCCCTGCAGGATATGCAGCCTGCAGGCAGGGGTCGTCTCTAATGAGATATATAAATGAGCTTCACAAATCTGTAACTA
>RFHW01000185.1 GCA_003695745.1 Methanobacteriota archaeon
GCTCTGGGGAGGCAGGAGGAGATGAAGCTCATAGACCTATCAGCGATCTACACCCTCTGGCTGCGGGAGACCAAGAGATATGTGAGGGCCAGGAGCAGGGTGGTAGGCTCCCTTGGCATGCCCCTCATGTTCCTCATCTTCCTGGGCGAGGGCTTCAGCAGAGCCAGCCTCCCGGGTCTGCCGCCCGGCCTGGACTATGTGAATTATCTCTCGCCCGGCATCATCGCCATGATACTTCTCTTCGGGAGCATGTTCGCAGGCATAAGCGTGCTCTGGGACCGGCAGTTCGGCTTCCTCAAAGAGGTGATGGTCTCCCCGGTGAGCCGGACATCCATTGTGCTTGGCAGGGTGGCCGGAGGCGTGACCATGGCGCTGTCGCAGGCCCTGCTCATGCTCGTTGCAAGCCTCCTCATGGGACTTAAAACCACAGCGCAGGGCGTACTCTACTCCCTCCCTTACATGGCCCTTCTCTCAGCCGCCTTCGTAGGCCTGGGACTCGCCTTTGCCTCCAAGATGGAGGACATGCACGGCTTCACCATGATCATGAACTTCCTCATGTTCCCCCTCTTCTTCCTCTCAGGCGCCCTCTTCCCATTATCCGAGCTCCCCCGCTGGGTTGCAAGGCTCACCCTTCTGAACCCCATGACCTATGGCGTGGACGCGCTGAGAGGCGCTCTTGTAGGTGTGTCGGACTTCCCCCTTCTGATCGATGCCCTGGCATTGGCGGTCTTCAGCATCGTGATGGTCGGCCTTGGCGCCTATCTCTTTGAGAGCGTGGAGGTGGATTGAAGTGGTGTTAAAGCCGATCCTTAGAAAGGTGGGCGAGCTGCAGGCGACCCATGCAAGGACCATCTTCCTCCTCGCCATCGTCCTCTCAGCCTTCATGGCTCTGGGTGTGCCCAGGATCAGGCTGCAGACAGACCTCTCCAAGGAGCTCCCCAGCGGCGTGCCCACCATCGAGCTTCAGGACAGGATAGGTGAGAAGTTCGGCGACAGCGACGTCTTCCTCATAGTCATATCCCTCGACCCTGACTCAGATGTGGAGGGCAGGGTGCAGGACATAAGAGACCCCCGCGTCCTTGAGATGGTCGTGGAGCTCCATCAGCTCCTTGAAGGGGAGCCTGAGGTCTCAAGCGTCTTCTCCATCGCCCCTGCACTTGCGCAGGCCGGTGTGCCGCCCAGCCTGGAGGCATCTAAGGAGATGCTCGGCCGCATACCGCAGGCCAGCCAGGCTTTCAACAGGGATTACACGGCCACCGTGGTCTTCGCCTCAACAGACCTGGGCGCAGATGAAGAGAGGGTGCGAAGCTTCATGAGAAACATCAACGAGGACATGGAGGCTGTGCGAAGGCCCCCCGGTGTGAAGATCGGTGTCACAGGCACGCCGGTTATGAGGACAACGCTCATGACACTGCTCGTGCGCGACGCCACCTTCACAATCCTGCTCTCGGCCGCCGTCATACTGGGCCTTCTCGTTCTGCTTCACGGCCCTACGCGGGGCCTCCTCATATTCGTCCCGCTCATAGGGGCGATGATATGGCTTCTGGGCACCATGGGCTGGCTCGGCATACCCCTCTCCATCGCCACCGTGGGCATAGGCGCCATGGTCCTCGGCCTCGGCGTGGAGTACGGCGTCTTCGTGGTGAAGCGCTATGAGGAGGAGCGTGAGACAGGGAAGAGCCAGCTTGAGACGCTGCAGACCATTCTGCCGGGCGTGGGACTCGCCATCTTCGGCTCAGCCTCCACCACAACAGTGGGCTTTCTCGCCCTCCTCCTGGCAACGATGCCCATGATCCAGAAGATGGGGGCGACCCTTGCCCTGGGCATAGTCTACTCCTTTATCGCCGCGGTGATCGTGAACCCTGCCTTCATCGTGGTTGAGGAGAGCTTCATGGAGAAAAGGAGGGAGAGAAATGCCGGTTAAAAGGGTCTTTCGCGCCTACAGCGCCTTCGTCTCCAGCCACCCCTTCATCGTGCTCGCTGTTGTGCTCCTCCTCACCCTCGGCGCGGTGCAGGGGGCGTCGCGTATCAGGATGGAGGGCACGAGCTTTTCCAAGATGTTCCCGCCTGAGCTTGAGGTGATGAAGAACCTCAGGGTGGTGCAGGACGAGTTCCAGGGCACAACAAGCATCACCATAGCTGTGGAGGTGGATCCTGATGACACTAGCGATGCTGCTGTGGTGGACGTGCGAGACCCAATGGTCATGCGCTATGTGGACATACTCGCCCGGAAGAGCGGTGATGTGGAGAACGTGATAGACGCTTCCTCAGCGGCAGACATTGTGAGATCCGCGAACCAGGGCATCATACCGCGTTCAAAGAGGTCCATTGCATCCATCCTCAGCTCATCGCCGGACACAGCTCGCTACATCTCCCCGGACTACTCCATGAGCCTTGTGAGGATCCGCCTTGGCAACGTGGATGAAAAGGAGGAGGAGCTCATAGAGGCGATAAGAGAGGTCATATCCACCACCACACCGCCCCCCGGTGTGAAGACAGGGCTCACAGGCGAGCCC
>RFHW01000007.1 GCA_003695745.1 Methanobacteriota archaeon
AGGGTCACCGTGGCACGGCCCTTGGTCGTCCCGATGCCTGAGCCGCTGTACACGATATCGCCGGCGCCGTCGGTGACGGTCATGTTGATGGCGGACTCACCCGACACATACCACCAGCCGCAGTCCCGGCTCCAATAACTCTCCTTGCGCCCGGACACCTGAACCGGCTTGAAGCCGTAATCATAGATGCGTCGATCCACCGTGCCCGTTAGACGTGTTGCCGCTCCTGTGGACGCATCATAAACCTCATAGACCTGCTGCCAGCCATAGCCGCCTGGGCCCTGCGATTCATTGGTCTGAGAGGCGAAAACAACCCCGGTCCAAAGAGAGAGTGAAACAAGAAGAATGAAAAATCCTTTGATGAACTTCGCTCTGGCAGAACGCCTGACACCTGCATGCCTTCGCCTGTTTTGCACAGCCCCGGTTCCCATCCTAAGTCCTGCCGCCTTTTGATCTATACCTCATTATCAATCTCTACCCCCATAATCAATGAAGCCTTTGCCAGCCAAGCACTATGATCTCTCATCATTATCAATCATTATCGTTCTCCATCGATTATATATCTTATGGTACCCGCCTCTGCCCTCTGCTGAGAACACAGATGACCCTGCCATCACAAGAGAATTCAAAAGCAGAAGGGCTGTTACAGACCAATGTCAAACTGACACCTTCCTCCCAGAACGTGATGTGTCTGCTGACGTTATCTCATGCTCCTGTATGCTGTCCTCCGCGGCGTGCGTCTATGATATCACGCGGGGTTATGGTCCGCCCCCCTCCGGATTCACCTCCTCCCGGGATAAAAGAACCCATAAGAAGCGGTTGAGGCGGATAAAGGTTTATATTGGAGCCGCGACCACTAATGTAGCATGGAGAAGGACCGTCTTAAACGGTATAAAGAAAAGCTTGAGCACATAGCCCTCCGCAAAAGGGAGTTTGAAGAATGGAGCCCCGGCATCCTTGACAACGATAAGGACAAGCTCAGCAGCTACAAGGCCTTTCAGGAGATGGCTGAGGCTGTGAATGACATAATCGCCATGATGCTAAGAGACAGCGGGCTGCTCCCTGAAGACAACTACACAAACATAGACAAGGCAGCCCAGCACAGGCTCCTTCCAAATGCGCTGCGCCCATCCCTTCATGAGATGACAGGGCTCAGGAACCGCCTGATCCACGAGTACAACGGCCTGAATGACGAGACTGCAGTGGAAAGCGCCCTCTCCCTTTTGCCTGAGATTGAGAGGTTCATGGAGGCTGCAAAGAAGTGGCTGAAGAGATGATAGAGGAGCTAAAAGAGAGGTTCGCCTTTCTGAAGGATGATGTGCTGGCCATCCTAGTCTTCGGCAGCCACGCCCGCGGCGAGGGAGCACCATCAAGCGACGTTGACATCTGCATCGTGGCGCCCGAAAGCAGGCCCTCCGAGGTCCTCTCAAAGGTCTATCAAAACATGGATACAAAAAGACTTGATGTATATTGTTTCAGCGAGCTGCCCCTCCACCTTAAGATGGACGTGATACACCATCATAAAACCCTTTTTGTGAGGGACAAGCCGGCCCTCTATGAGCACTTCTACCTCTATCGCAAGCTCTGGGCAGACGAAGAGCGCCGGCATCGCGTAACAAAAGAAGAGATACTTGCCATGCTATGAAGGGCTTTTTCACATGCTGAAAGGGTGTTAATCAAGGACCCCCTCTACACCTTCCTCCCGAATGTGAGGTATCCGCTGTGGCCCACCCGGCCTGTTTTGGGGCGGCTGCCCTGCCGCCGGAACTCCATCTCCCTTGTCACTGTTTCAATAGTTCTGACCTCTGCAAACCCCTCCTTCAGAAGGGCTTCATGAGCAGCTCTGGCATGCTCCACATACACCGTGTATATGGCGGTTCTGCCGCCCCGCCTGAGCACCCTCTTAGCCTCGCTAATCATCTTCCAAGACTCCTTCATGTCCAGCGTCACAGCGTCTGCTGAAGAGTCTGGCTCGTCAAAACCATCGTCAAGGACATCCCTCACACGCACCTCCACCACACCCTGAAGCCCTGCCAGCCCAAGGTTCCTCTCAGCCCTCTCTGCAAAGTCCCTGTTCCTCTCATATGTGACCACCCTGCCACCCGGCCCAACGACGTTGCCCAGGAAGATGGCCAGCGCCCCGCTCCCGGCGCCTGCATCGACCACGGTCTTTCCAGCTCCAACACCGAGACAGGCCAGTATAAGGGCGATATCCTTTTTCAGCATGAAGCTTCCGGCGCGGGGCATCTTTTCATAGATGTCCACGATGTCAGGGTCCAGGACCACGAAGCTGTGCCCAAGATGGGATGAGGCCCTATGAGCGTCATCCTCGATCCTCACGATACCCTGTTTCGTGTGGAGCTCCCTGCCTTCCACAAGGTATTTCCTTCCCCGCTCATCGATCAACACTTTCATCCTAGACCCTCCTGAAGAGGAGATAGGTGAGGACAACGAGCACGATGGCGAGGACCATCACAGTCTGCGCCGACTCCCGGTCTGTCCCGAATATCAGTGGGATGGGCCCTATCATGACCACCCCGCCGCCCCGGACCTCGGTCCTGGCATCCCCCTTTGCCGACAGCGTTTCACCAAGGATGCCTGCAAATATCATGACCATGCCCAGCAGCACAAGCGCCGCTCCCAGGACAACAAGCTCTCCGCCCTTCATATCTCACCCAAAAGATTTATAATGGACCTGTTCATGGGTAAAGCTATGTTTGACCCTAAAAAACTTTTGCCCATCCCAGTCCTGATACTGCTCCTCTCTGTTGCGGTCTCCTACATGAGCTGGAGCGCGGGCACTGTTCCCATGGGCGTGGACCTCCAGGGCGGGACCGTCATCATAATCCCCACAGGGCAGCCCGTGGAGGGGCTTGAAGACATCATAAGACAGGATTTTGCTTTGGAGGCCAAGTCAAGCGTGATAAAGGATTTCTCAGGCGCCATCAAGCAGCAGGAGATCGTGATAAACAAGAAAGGGCTGTCCTCAGAGGAGGAGAAGGGCATCAAGGAAAGGATACTGAGGGAGTTCGAGTCACAGGGCATCGAGCACGGGGCCATATTCGTGGAGTCTGTGAGCGGCTTCTTCTCTGAGATGTTCCTGCGTGAGAGCATCAAGGCCGTTGTCTTCGCCTTCCTCTTCATGGCTGTGGTGGTCTTTGTCAAGTTCAAGTCCTTCATCCCCTCTTTTGCAGTGGTGCTCTCAGCCTTCGCAGACATCATCGAGACCGTTGCAGCCATGATAGTCCTTGGGATAGAGCTCTCCAAAGGCTCCATCGTCGCCCTCTTGCTGCTCATCGGCTACTCGGTGGACACAGATATCATGCTCACATCAAGGCTCCTCAAACAGAGGGGCAGAAAAGGCCTGGATGAGACCATCAGGGACGCCATGTACACGGGCCTCACCATGTCAGGCACAACGATAGCGGCCATGATAATCCTGCTTCTGGTGTCCACCTCTGAGCTCCTGGACAGCATTGCAACGGTCATCATCATCGGCCTCCTCTTCGACCTGCTCAACACATGGGTGACCAATCTCTCGCTTCTGAAGATGTATGTGGAGGGAGGCGGCAGATGAACATAGACGAGCTCTGGGAGGACCGGCGGATAAAGATACTCGTAGCCTTCGTTGTCTTCTCCATCGTGATGGTGGGCTTCAACGGCATATCCAAAGGCATCGACCTGCAGGGCGGGAGCAGGGTGAACCTCAGGACAGAGCACCCCCTTGACCAGAAGGAGATGGCAGAGCTCCTCACCGTGATGGAGACAAGGCTCAACTTCCTCGGCCTCAAGGACGTGCGGGTGAACAGCCTCGGCTCAGACATAGTGCAGATCGAGATCGCGGGCGTGAGCCCTGAGGAGGCAATAGACATCGTGGGCCGCCCGGGGAGGCTCACCGTGAAGCTGGGGAACAAGACAGTCTTCACAGGCGCCGATCTTGAGAAGGTGGACTCCTTTGGCAAGAACCCGGCGAGCGGGAGCTGGATGGTGCCCTTCACCATCTCAGAGGATGCGGCCCTTCGCTTCATGGACGTGGCCGTGGCAGACAACTTCCCCCTCGTCTACATGTACATGGATGAGGGCACCCAGCTCAGGGTTGTCTCAACAGGCGGGCTCTCGAACATCAGCGAAAGGATGAACAGCCGCTTTGGGCTGAAGCCGGAGATCAATGTGACGCAGGGCTTCACAAGCACCATCACATATATCAGGTTCGACCAGCCCGTCGACAGCTTCGGGGAAGGTGAGCTGGAGGCCATGAAACAATATATAAACGAGAGCTATGACGGCGTGAGGGAGATCAGAGTTGAGAGCACGGGGCTTGTGAACAGCGCCCCCATTGGAGAAAGCCTGCGGGGAGAGCTCCTCGCCGGCAAACCTGTGCGAAGCCTCATCCTTGAGACAGGCGGCACAGAATCGGCACGCAAAGAGGCTGAAACCATAGAGGCGGTGCTACGTTCAGGCTCCCTCACAGTCAAGGTGGAGGTGATCGAGAAGCTCAGGGTCCCGCCTGAGCTGGGCGAGGAGTTCGTAGAGAACGCCATCATGGCCGGGTTCCTTGCCATCCTCGGCGTCGCCCTCGTCATATTCCTCAGATACAGGGACCCAAGGATCGTGGCGCCCATAGTCGCAACAGGCATAAGCGAGGTGATCATCATCCTCGGCATAGCATCCCTTATCAGATGGAACATCGACCTCCCGGCCATAGCAGGCATCATAGCGGCCGTGGGCACAGGGGTGGACGATCAGATCGTGATCACAGACGAGGTCTTCATGGAAAGGGAGAAAAGTTTAAGACACAGGATGAAGAGTGCTTTCTTCATCATAATGGCGGCGTGGATGACGACGGTGGCGGCGATGTTCCCGCTCTTCTCTATCGGCCTGCAGATCCTCAGGGGATTTGCGCTGACAACGATCATAGGCGTGACCATAGGCGTGGCTGTGACGAGACCTGCCTACGCCGCACTTATCAGGAACATAATCGGAGGTGAGTGAGGGTGAACATCATAATCGTTGGAGCAGGAAGGGTCGGCATGTACATGGCCGAGAGGCTTGAGAAAGACCACGAGATCTCCATCATCGAGAAGGACAAGGATCTGGCCCAGGAGGCTTCAAGGGCCCTTGATGCGCTGGTCATACAGGGTGACGGCACAGAGACAAAGACCCTGGAGGAGGCCGGGGTGAAGAACGCCGACGCCCTTGCAGGCGTCACCGGGCAGGACGAGATAAACCTCCTCTCATGCCTCCTTGCAAAGAGCCTGGGCGTTAAAAACGTCTTTGCAAGGGTGGGAAAGCCCGATTACATAGAGGTCTTCAAGAGCCTCGGCATAGACCACGTGGTGAGCCCGGAGCTGAGCGCCGCGGACAGGCTCTTCAAGCTCATAACCCGGCCGGTGGCGACAGACCTCGCCCTCATAGAAGGCAGCGATGTGGAGATCCTTGAGTTCACCATCCAGGAGGGGTCCATGGTCAGGGGCAAGAAGGTGGGCGAGATACCGCCTGACGGGTTCCTCATCATCTCAGTGAAAAAAGGCGATGAGGTGAACATACCCAATGCAAACACGGTCCTTGAAGAGGGGGATAAGGTTTGGATCGTGGTCAAGTCCAATGTGGTGAAAAGCGCAACCAAGCTCTTCGCGGTCCCAGAATAAAAAGAGCTATTCCACGGGGGAGATGCAAACTATGTTCCCGCCCTTCAGGACAAGGCTCTTGAACTCCCTCCCGCCTACCTCCAGCTCCCTGGCATCCTCGAGGAAGAGGTTGAGATTCTCATCATAGCTCAGCATCCGCCCTGTGAAAGAGGCTCCGTTCTTCATCTTCACAGTGACAACACGGTTCAGGCTTTTGTGGATCAGGTCGAAGGGTCGAAGGGCCATATGGAATCATATGACGCCTTTGTTTAAAGATTTTTTGCTGCCAAGAGAGGGCTTCAGAGCCTGTATATCTCGGCTATCCTTTTGTTGATTTCTTTCTTTAGCTTTGGCCCGGCCTCTCCAAGCTCACCGATAACCAGGTCTTTCAAGACCGTTGCCACTTTGTCAAGCCTGATTATTGATGGTGCTTTCAAACC
>RFHW01000186.1 GCA_003695745.1 Methanobacteriota archaeon
GAAATATGTATAATCATATATAAATCTTATTGCATTTTTTAAAAGAACTTCACTCCAGAAACCCTGCCACGTCCTCAGGGCTCCCCACCGTTGCCGAGAGGCCGATCCGCTGGAAACCCGGCGCTATGAGCGAGAGCCGTGTGAGGGCCACGTTTAGCTGGCTCCCACGTTTGCTGCCTGCAAGCTCATGTATCTCGTCGACTATCACCCATCGCACGTTTCGCAGATGCTCCCGCATCCGTCTGGCAGGGAGGATGGCCTGAAGCGTCTCAGGAGTGGTGATGAGCATGTCAGGCGGGGAGAGGGCCTGCCTCCGTCTCCGGTAGGGCGTGGTGTCTCCATGGCGCACCTGAATGTCCATGTCCAGCTTCTCACCCCACCATGTGAGCCTCTCCATAAGGTCCCTGTTCAGGGCCCTGAGAGGGGTTACATAGAGTATGGAGATGCCTGGCCTGCGCTCCTGAAGAAAGCGGTGTAGCACAGGCAGGAGCACCGCCTCTGTCTTCCCGGAGCCGGTGGGAGCGATGACAAGGACATCCCGGCCTTCAAGGACCCGTGGGATCGCCTTTTCCTGCACCTCAGTGGGCTTCTTGAACCCGGCCTCACCCAGGGCCTTTCTGATCCGTCTGTCAAGAAGAGAGAATGCCTTCAACTCCCACCCTTCTTCTGCAGCTCTATGGCCTCATCCATATCCAGCTCTCCCTTGGCAACGGCCTTTGCCAGCTCCTTTGAGATGGTGATATGGGCGCTTCTCCTCCTGCTCTCACGCTGGATGTTCTTTATCTCCCCGCTGGCAGGGTCCACGTTCACAGGGGTTTTGATCTCCCTACCGGTCTTAAGGGCGATCTTTCTCGCTGCAGATATGTCCTTGTGGACGCCCAGACGCCGGGAGACCCACTTGGGCCTTGTGGTGGACACCTCATCTATGATCTGGATCGGATGTGTGAACTCCTCCTGCAGCCTGGCGATGATCCTGTTCCTGTATGAGCCGCCTGCAGCACCCACCTTTATGACCAGCTCCTTCGGCAGGAACATCTCCTCAACATCCCTCACGCTCCGGGCCACCTCCTCTGGAGACCGGAGTATCTCCTCCATAAGTATCCTCCCCCGCCCGACAGCGGCCACACCTATGCTCTTCCCGGGATCCACTCCAAGGGAGATCGACTCATACCTGCCTTTCAGGCCTTCCTTCACCTGCACAGCCTCTCTCACAGCATCCCTGGCCGCGGCCGCCGCGACAACGGTGTGGAAGGATATCTTTCCCCGCTCCTCAGGGCTTGTGATCACCACGGTCACGTGGGAGGGTATTTTCTCGTCCGGCCGGTAGCTCTGGAAGGGGATGCCCCTTCTCTTCAGCTCGGACGCAGCCTCATGATAGAACCTGGGTTTGGATGTGACAAGGGCCACCATAGACAATAATATTTATATTGCATCCAAGTCTTAAATGTTTAGCATATGGAAGAGACTGCTGAGAAGACGAAGTTTGACAGGGTGGTACGGACGATTGAGGCTGAGATGACGGTGAACGCCGAGATCATCGAGCTCATCGCCGCGGGCGAGTACCTGCTCCAGCTCGTGGACCCGGGCATAAGGCCTCAGTTCGAGGAGCTCCTGAAGGATGTGAACGGGATAGAGGAGGTAAAGGAGGTCATCGGCCTCATCAAGAAGCAGATCGGCCAGCAGGCTGCAAAGAAGCTCTTCGGGTTTTAAACTCTTATATTTTGATAGCCCGTTTTTGTTGATTGTCTGTCACCAAATTAGGATCGCCAGCTACGTATTGACAAATAGATTTTTAAGATTCACAATTGAAGCTTGAAGCAGATGGTTATGAGAAAGTTGTTTGTTCTGGCCTTGTTTATTCTGCTTACTATTGGCTGTTTTGAGAAGCCAGTGTATGAGGTTGACTACAACATCTCTGTGGGGAAGCCCTATTCAATCAATTCCAGCGATATCGGATTCAGAGAAGATGTTACAGTTGACGTGTCTATAACGAACACGCAGGGAAGACAGGTTACACTGACAATAGAAAACACAACGTTAGAATCCCGCTTTCCTGACGGTTCAGAGGAGACCGTTTACGGGAACGTAAAGGAGCAGCAGCTGATTTTAAGGCCAAATGAAACAGGCGTGCTCACAATTTCTTTCAACGGTGTTCCGATGCTGTATCGGTTAAAATCTAATCCTTTGAGGCTGGAATCAATGGGCAACTACACTGTCAAGGTAAATTACACGGGAAGAGCCAGATTATTTGGGATAATTCCGGTTTCTGACATTGCAACCTATAATCAGACTATCTCTCCGAAAACCATTGAGCTGGAGGAGTTTATAGCAAAGCAGGAGGTGTTTTGAAGAGGTCTTTATGCAATATATGAAAGGCGGGTTTAACCTTTTTATATCTACAAATCCAAATAAAAACACAATATGCAGGCAGTCGAACTAGAAATCGTAGGGAAAATCCTGAACATAATTTTGCAAATCAGTGGGATTATTATAGGACTGCTCTTGGTCACGGGCTATATTTTCTACATAGGCAAAAGAGTTGGAAATCGGTTAAAACTCCGTGAAACACCAGCGTATGAACTCAAAATGGAACGTATATTCACTGGCTTGATACTACTGGGTCTCTTTTTGTTTTTTCTTATTCTTTCCGGTTTTATTTACCGTTCACAACAGTTTCCTGAAATGAAGATATTTTCGTTAAATGCAGTTGTTTTCATCGTAGGTTTATCAGTTTGGCTTTTATTTTCAAGTTATGTAATTAAAAGAGAGAAGGATAAACGTGAAACGTTAAAAAATATTTTATATATCCTTTCATTTAGTTTGTTATTCAGACCTTTTGCGTTTCTCAATGATAATTGGAAAGGGCGGCGATTGGCGGCGGCTCGCCTGGCCGCATTCTCTGCATCTTCGCCTTGTCTACTCCCATGCAGTGCTCCCACCACAACGCCTCAAAAGACACGTCCAATCCCTTTTCAACCCTGAATCTCTCAAACACCCACCAGAGGAAGAACACAAAGGCGTAGTGCGCGGTTAACGGCTCCTTCTTCCAGGCGCATGTGTTTTCCAGGCCACAGTACTGCTTCAGGTCCCGGTGCATCTCCTCGATCCTCCATCTCGTTTCTTTGTATCGATGGCAGGTCCTGGCTGTCATGTTCAGTTTGCTTGTCACATAGAATCTGGGCTCTGGCTCACCATCCTCACGGAGCCTGAACACCTTCAGCCTGCCCAGCTCCTTCACATCCAGAACAGCCTCCTTGTAAAAGACCTTCACTCCATGGCAGGTGAAATACCTCTCTCTTTTGTATCTCTCGAAGTACTGGTCCACACGCATCCACGTGTCAAAAAGCCTGATTC
>RFHW01000031.1 GCA_003695745.1 Methanobacteriota archaeon
TGATGCATCATTCGTGGTGAGATATGCGTTTGTGAAGAAGGCGTAGGTTATGAAGAGCGTTAAAAAGATTTTGGCCTTTGTATTCATAGAGCTACCTCAATTTTCCAGTTAAATCGTCCTGTTTCCTAATTCACGCTTGAAACTTTTAAATGCATCCCGAATATCGCATCTCCACAATAATATGTAAAAAAACAGTAGGGGAAGCACCGTGTAGTAGTGGAGATTAATCCCTCTTCTAAGCAGAAACTCTCCAAGAATGTTGTGTGTTCCATAGGTCGCTTGGATATATGGTGGATAAGCAATATTAGGTAACCCAGATTCCGCAGCTCCCAAGAAATTTATTATTAAAGAAAAGGAAGCGACCAAATACGTCATTGTTTTACTCGCCAGATCATTGTAGTTAACTGTATAAAGCGGTAGATAAAGGAAAGGAATCGCTGGAACCAAGAACCTAGTACCAAATCCTCCGGTAGGACCTACTCCCCCCACTACATAGATCAATCCACCTAAGGCCAATATAATGAATATGGACTCTTCTCTATACTGTTTATAAAAATTAACCATCTGCGCTAAAGCCAGTATTGTGAGGGGTGCTGTATAGAAGAACGCCTCTTTTGCGAAGAGGGCCCTCCGGAGATTTTGGAAGAACAGACTGTCAGGAAGCCCCACTCCATAGAATCCTTTTGCATGAAAAACACCGTATAGGTCTGAGTAAAGATAGGGGATGATAAAGGGATTTCCAAAGACCACCCAGTGATAGGCAAGAAGAAGTGAGATAATCCCTAGAAAAGACAGGAGAAAAACATAGGTTTTCGTCTTGCTCATGCTCAGAGCATAAAAAAAGAGGGCAACAGCGATTACCCCTGCATAATAGTCGCTGGACACTGCAAGTCCTGCTGAGAGACCCGCTAAAGCAAGATTTTTTGTGCCCTTCGCCCCATGCTTTACTTCAAAGAGCAGGTAAAAAGAAGCAAACGCAAAGAACGCAGTGATTGTGTGCGAAAAGAAGATAGTACCATAGAAAAAGGCCGGGGTTCCTAGACCGTATGCTAAGGCAAGTGCCACCCTTATGTCCTTTTTCCCTGTAAAGTAGCTGCCCATGTCATAGAGAAGCAATGCTGTGACCACACTTAGAACCCCGCTTGTAAAAAGAGATACGAAATAGGCGATTATGTTGTAATCGTCTGTGAAGACCCTTGCTATAATGTAGATTGGCACCGCGAGGAATGAGCCCAATGGCGCTTTGTCAGAGTATATGTGGCCCTTATATGTTGCGAAGTCCTTTGGCCACCACCATACTGATATGACCCTGTCAAGATAGTTGTCTATCTGGAGGGTGTGCTCCTCCACGATGGCTGCTGTGAGGCTGAATCTTGATGCATCATTCGTGGTGAGATAGGCGTTTGTGAAGAAGGCGTAGGTTATGAAGAGTGTCAGAAAAATCTTGGTCCTTGTGTTCATAGGTCAGCGGAACCTGTATTTGATCAGGGCAAGAGCGGCTGAAAGACCGTCTTTCACCGTGATCTTCTTCTCTGTCTTTTCTCTTGCCACATAGTTGACCGGTATCTCTTTGATATGATATCCTTTTTTCAGCAGCTTTGCTGTGATCTCAGGCTCGATGTCAAAGCCCTGTGACTCAAGCTCCAGCCCCCTGATGACCTCCTCTCTGAAGACCTTGAAACCGGTCTCCATGTCTGTTATGGACGCCCGGTACAAGAGCCCTGTCAAGAGAGTCAGCGCCCTGTTGCCGATGTAGAAGAGGAGGCTCATCTTCTCAACGCTGCCAAGGAACCTTGAGCCATAGACAACGTCCTCCTCGCCATCGAGAACAGGCCTTACAAGATGGGGGAGCTCCTCAGGGGCATATTCAAGGTCGCTGTCCTGAAAGGCGATGACCCTGCCCCGTGCGCTCTCGATCCCGGTCCTCAGCGCAGCCCCCTTACCGCGGTTTTCCTTGTGGGTGATGACCTTCAGACCCGGCTCTCCACGGAACTCTTCCAGCAGCTCAGGCGTCCTGTCTGTGGAGCCGTCATCCACCACGATAACCTCCTTTTCAGAACCTGGAAATTCCAGGTCCAAAAGCCTTTTCAGGATCTCTGATATGGTGGCCTCCTCATTATAGACTGGGACGATGACGGATATGTCCATGCACAGCAATGGCTAGCGCCAGTTAAAAAGGTTAAGTATGAAAAAGAAAAAAAGAGAGATAGACCTGATTTTTAGGTCTATACCATTCCGCCGACTTCGGCCGATATCTTGGACGACATCGTAGATGTGGCCGCGCCCGTTGTCTCGTTCAGCCTGTTCGCAGCCTCGCCGGTCATCTTGGAGTAGATGGCGAAGATGACCACTGCAGCCACGATAATCCCGCCCGCAAGCAGGATGTATTCGATGGCGCCCTGGCCTTTTTCTTCTTTCAGGAATCCTTTCAACATCACTCGTACCTCCTGTTTTTTTTAGAATTTTAAGGTATTATTACCTTCCCGCTCTATATATACCCTTCGTTTTCACAGGTGTAACCAGAAAGTTACATTTAGAAGGCGGTTACAAGCCGCGGCATCACCTTTCTCACAGCCATAAAGACCACGGTGGCAAAGACGCCCATAGGGATCATGAATTTAAATCCTTTCTTGAAATCGCCATACATGGTAACGCCCATCATGAGCCCTGCGGCCACGGCCTGGGCAAAGACATAGAAGCTCAGCGCGCCGACAATGGCCTTTATCTCTGTGATCGGGAAATCAGCGAACTCGCCTGCCACCTGGGTCATAACGTCTGGAAGCCCGCCCACAACGCCCATGACAAAGGGCCCTGCGAAAAGGGAGGCCATGGCAAGGAAGGATATCTGCTGCGACGTGGCAGACTTCCTCTCCCTCTGGATCATCTTGATGGCGCGCATGTTCTCGGAGACCTCCTCAAGGACGTCTGCAATGGGGCCGCCTGCCTCCACCCCCTCAAGGATGAGCCTCATGATCCTCTGGATGTCCTTTGAGCGGGTCCTCCTGCCAAAGGCAAGGAGCGCCTCCTTGAGGGGTCTGCCCCTGCGTATCTCAAGGGTGACGCGGCCGAACTCCTCGGAAAGAGGCCCGTACTCTGCCTCTGAAACCTCCTGTATGACGCTCTCCAGCACCAGGCCCGTCCTCACAGCAACGGCCATGTGATGGAGGGCATCTGGCAGGACCTCCTCGATCATGCTCCTCCTTTTGTCAGCCCGCATCACAGGCAGGATATACATGGCGGCGATGCCCACGATCGCCCCTGCAAGCCCGATGAAGACGTTGAATATCGCCGTTGCCAGGCCAAAGAGGACAAGGGTTATTACAAGCCATATGGTGATCCACTCTGCACCGGAAAAGGGCATCCCGGCCTGCGCCAGGGAGATCTCAAATCTCCTGAGGATCTTCTTTGGTATCAGCCTTCTGGGTATCGCTATCCGCAGTCTCGCCATGATCTACACCTTTGGCTCAAACTTCTTTACCATGAATGACAGGTAGATTGCAACGCCGAAGAAGGCAATATAGAGGAGCCACATGATATCGGGGGTGATGGGCAGGCCCTTCATGGCGATGCCCATGGCTATCACAAGGGTGGTGATGAGAACGGGCGCCACGACAGTGACGAACATGTACATGAGGCTGAAGGTGTTGAGCACCTGTATGAAGTCCTTGAGCTTCATCCTCATCTCGGTGGCCACCTCCTCGGCGATGATCTTCAGGGTGTTGGCCAGGTTCCCGCCTGTGCGCAGGGTGGAGGCTATCTGGCGCGTGGCCTTTTTAAGGCCCGGCGAGTCTATCCTTATGTTCATCCTCTCAAAGGCCTCCTCGATGGTGGCACCACGCTCTATCTCAAGGATGGCCTTCTTGAACTCCTCGGAGAGGACGCCGTAGTCGCTCACCGACACTGAGCGCATGGTCTCAAGGAGCCCTGAGCCCGATGAGAGCTGGGTGGCCATGTGGCGGAGGGCGAAGGGCATCTCCCTTCCAAAGGCGTCTGAGCGCCCCTTGACCTTGGACTTGGGATATATCTTGGCAAAGACCAGCGTCATGAAGAACCCTATGATCCCGAACAATATGCCCAGAAAGCCTCCTGTCACGCCGAGGAATGTGGAGAGCAGCAGCCCGGAGACCACCGTCAGCACGATCCCGGCGATCACCCCTGCGCCCACCGATATTGCAATGTACTTGGAGGCAGGCATCAGGATGTTGGCCTTATAGAGGCTCTCCTGGATATCGCCAAAGAAGGATGCCGGCGCCTTGGAATAGGCGGAGAAGGCGTCTGCAAGGATGTTTGCGAGCCTTGTGCTCAGAGGGATCTTGAGCTCATCCCTCTCCTCCAGCTGAAGGTCCTCCTCCTCGTCAAAGTACTCGGCGCCTACGCTCACGCTCTCCCTGATCTTGGCAAGACGCTCTTCAAGGGCCTTCTTTCGCTCCTCCTTCTCCTCGGTCTTCTTCTGCATTATGGTGCTCACAGCCTCCTCCTGCTCCCGGAGGGCGAAGGATGCCTCTGCAAGCATCCTCCTCGTGGCCGCCGCCGTGTCAAGGGTCTTGAAACCTATCTTGTCCACGAAGCCTATGATGATCTTGAGCCCGATCCTGTCGACAAAACTCTCCTCAGCCACCCTTCTTACCTCCAATCTCCTTTAACAGGCCACCCGTATCAGAGTAGTATCTGCTGATGATGCTGCCCACATCTGCGATCTTATTGATGTTCTTCTTCACCATATAATCAAGGACCTTCTTCCTTTTTTCGATCTCCTCGTTCACCTCTTTGACATCGATACCCTGAATCCGTGCGAGCTTCTGCTTGAGCACGCTCGGGACGCCTGTCGCCTCCAGCTCGTCTTTCTTGGGGTTCCAGCGATAGACGATGTTCAGTGTGACCGTGTCCTCACCTTCTCCGGTTCCTTCGGTAACCTCCGCAATCTCTGTTATGCGCCTTAGAGTGGTGCCTTGGAAGTATATCTTGTTCTCCATTATTATTAAATCTAACGCAGGCAGCATGATATAGGGGACTGCCATGGGCGGGTTTGTAAGGCGGGTTATGGTCTCGCGGGCCGAGTTTGCGTGAAGGGTGCCCATGGACCCGTCATGGCCGGTGTTCATGGCTGTGAAGAGCGTCCTCGCCTCAGGCCCCCTGACCTCGCCCACAATGACTCTGTCCGGCCGCATACGAAGGGTGTTCTTCACAAGGTCGTCCATGTCAACCTCGCCTTCACCCTCCACGTTCGGCGGCTTGGTCTCGAGACGGACCCAGTGCGTGGCAGGGAGCTGGAGCTCGGCCGTGTCCTCGATGGTGATGATCCGCTCAGTGTCAGGGATGAAAGAGCAGAGGCAGTTCAATGTGGTGGTCTTGCCGCTCCCGCTCCCGCCTGCCACAAGGATGTTCCCGGGCTTTATGCCTGCGCCCTCTGTGACATACCACAGATAGGCGGCGATGTCTGTGGTGAGGGTCTTGAAGTTTATGAGGTCCACCACCGTGAGGGGGTCTGCCTTGAACTTCCTGATGGTGAGGGTGGGGCCGTCGATGGATATGGGAGGTATCGTTGCGTTCACACGGGAGCCGTCCATGAGCCGCGCATCGAGGAGCGGGGTTGCCTTGTCGATCCTCCTTCCAACAGAGGCGGCGATCCTCTCAAGTATCCTTTCAACCTCCTCGTCCTCCTCAAAGACAAGGTTAGTCCTGCAGATACCGTATTCGCTGTGGCTCACATAGACGTTTCGGCCGGTGCCTATGACCATGACCTCCTCAAGCTTCTCATCCTTGAGCAGAGGCTCCAGTATGCCGTAGCCCACAAGATTGTAGACCACATATCTTGTGAAGTTCCTTGCCTTTGCGGGCCCTATGAAGGAGTAATTGGATCTGATGAACTCAAGCACCTTCTCTGTGAAGACCTTTTCTGCCTCCTCTTTGTTCTTCATCGTGGAGGGGTCGATGTCCAGCTTCTCAACGACCTTTGTCTCGATGTCCCTGAGGAGCTCTTTGTCGTCCTTTGAGAAGGTGGGCATGGCCACGTTGTAAACAGGGTTCTTCTCGTCTCTGACCCGCACTATCTCAGCGATCTCTGTCTTTTCTATGATTTCCTTGGTGGTGTCCTTCACATCCTCGGCGAAGAGGTCCACAATCCCTCTTTTTGACCGGGCCTTTACGGCCTTCTTCCCCTCTTCGGGCTCCGCCTTCTCTTTGCCTTTGCCGCTGCTTATCCTCTCAAGGAAGCCCTCAGGGTCTATGTAGTATTCATTGACAAGGCGCCCCACCTCCTTCACGCCATGGATGTTCTGATCCACCATCCATTTAAGCACCTTCTTGCGCCTCTCAATCTCCCTGTCAATGGCCTTGAGGTCCACGCCCCGGAGGTCTGCAAGGGTCCTTTTTACCTTGCTGGGAGCGCCCGTTGGCTTCACAGTGTCTGTCTTGGGGTCCCATTCAAAGATGTTCGAGAGCTTTGCCTGACCGTTCTCCACACCCAGTATCTCCGTTATCTCTGTGATCCGGCGCACCGTCTTCCCGCGGTAGTTGAAGCGGTTCTGCATCAATATGAGATTGAGGGCCGAGATCATGATGATGGGGACGCTCATGGGCTTGTTCACAAGCCGTGAGATGGTCTCCTTGGAGTTGTTGGCATGGAGCGTGCCCATGCTCCCGCTCTGGCCTGTGTTCATGGCTGTGAGAAGTGTGTTTGCCTCCTTGCCCCTGACCTCGCCGACGATGATCCGATCCGGCCGCATACGAAGGGTGTTCCGAAGGAGCATCTCCATGCTGATCTCGCCCTTGCCCTCTATGTTCGGCGGGCGGGTCTCAAGCCTGATCCAGTGCTTCACCGGTAGCTGGAGCTCGGCCGTGTCCTCGATGCTTATGACCCTGCTTGTGCTTGGGATGAAGGAGCCCAGACAGTTGAGGGTTGTCGTCTTACCGCTGCCTGTGCCGCCCGATACAAGGACGTTTGCAGGTCTCACCTCATATCCATCCATGGCCAGCCACAGAAAGGCCGCAAGGTCAAGGCTCATGGTGCCGAACTTTATGATGTCCACCACCGTGAGAGGGTCTGCCTTGAACTTCCTGATGGTGAGGGATGGCCCTGCAATGGACACGGGGGGCACCGTGGCGTTCACACGGGAGCCGTCCTTGAGCCTCGCGTCGAGAAGGGGGGTTGAGGCATCCACCCGCCGCCCGACGGCCCTGGCGATCCTTGCTATGATCTTGATGGCCTCCTCATCGTTCTCAAAGACTATGTTGGTCTTGCACATCCCATATTTGCGGTGGTACACATAGACCGGCACGTTGGTGGCCACGAGCATCACCTCCTCAAGGGCGTCGTCCGACAGCAGCGGGTCAAGGATGCCGTAGCCGATCATGTCCTGAACGATAAGCGTTGCAAACCATGTCTTCTTCGTCCCCTTCACATCAGGATAGTTCTCGGTGATCAGCTCAAGGACCTTCTCTGTGAAGACCTTCTTCTTCTCGGCATAGTTGAGCATGGCCTCAGGATCAACGTCTATCTCCCCGATGGCCCTCTTCTCAATGGTGTGGAGCTGTTTTTTATCCTCCTTTGAGAACTCAGGCATGGAGACGAGGTAGGTGAGCGTCTTCTCCTCCTTGCTCTTTATGATCCGGTAGCCCTTTCCCTCCTCAAGGACCTCTCCTGTTATCTTCTTCCCCCTCTCTGCCGCCTTCTCCAGGCCGCTGAGCCCTTCGAGCAGCCCGGGGCGGTGCTCAGCGGCAGGCTTCAGCTCCCCTGAGAAGACCTTCCCAAGTATACCGCCCATCTTCGGCGGGGCCTCTGCGCTGGCAGGCTCCTCCACACTGGGCTTTGCCGATGCAAAGAGGTCCAGGGCAACTGCATCTTTCTTCTCCGCAGAGGCGGCGCCCTCCCCATCAGACTTCTCCTGGGCCTGACCTGCAGGGGTTTTGGCCCCGGCCTCCGGTTTCTTCCTGGCAAGGGGCCGCGCGAACTCCTCCTTCTCGACCTCCTCTATCCCTTCAAGGAATGAATAGGCCCCCCCTTTCTTCTCTTTCTTTGCCTTTCCTTCTAGGAACTCATAGGCCATTTTCTACAGATCCTCTATATCCAATAGGCTCCAAAGCTAACGTATCAAATTTTTCCTGCACAGGTTATAAACCTTTTGTAAAATCCCTTTGAACCGCTTCCGGAGCCTCAGGACCCCCAGTCCGAGATCTTCCGCTCCCGCTGCCCGGCTCCTTTGAACCCCCGCAGTATCCTTTTCATACGCCTCTCCTTTGCCACGCTGCTCCAGTAAAAGCCTTCATCCCTCGTCTTCTTTGCCATGAGCACGACCACCCGTCCAACGCTAAAACGGCCTGTCCTGCCCCTGCGCTGGATCATCCGAATCTCGCTTGGCACAGGCTCATAGAAGACCACAAGGTCCACGGCAGGTATGTCAAGCCCCTCCTCGGCCACTGACGTGGCTACAAGGATGTTATGCTCCCCCTTTCGAAAGCCCTCAAGGATCTCAAGCTGCCTCTTCTGTGAGAGCCCCTGATCCTCGGCCCTGTCAGCCTGACCCACAAAGCGAACGGCCCGAACACCCTCGATCTCATTGAGCGTCCTCACGATCTCACTGGCAGTGTCCCGATACTGTGTGAACACGATGATCTTGGTGCCTCTCCGGGCCTCCATCACCACCTCCTTGAGCGCCTCCATCTTGGGCTCGGCATACCTGTCCTTCAGGGTCCGGCACATGGCTAGGGCCCTTTTAAACTCCTTTGAAGCTGCCAGCCTCTTGATCGCCTTTGACGCTCTGGGCTCTCCGGCTTTCGCTGCGGTCTTCTGCAGAAATGAATGAAGAGAAGCCAGCCCCTGGGTTTCCAGAAGGTCTATGGCATGGGCGATGGTGAGAGCGGCGCTCACCGCTGAGAGCGCAGGATAAAGGTCTTTTCTTCTGCTGCGGGCCACCTCCCTCTGCAGCCCTTCCATGAGCGAAAGCAGGTCTTTTTTGGGGATGTCCACGCTCGCAGACCCTATCACCCCGTGGGCCTTCAGCACCTTAAGGCGCTCCCTCAAAAGCTCCAGCAGGAGGTTCCTTACCACCCAGTAGTAGTCTGGCAAGACAACCTCTCTCCACTCCACGTCAAATCCGCTCACATAAGGCGCCACATCCGGGTCGCGCTCGTCCTTCACAATAACCTCCTCGATCCCGAGGTTTGCGCAGACCTCCTCAATGGTATCGGAGGTGCTGCCCGGGGACGCCGTGAGGCCGAGGATGCGGCAGTCAAGGCGGGTGGCAATAGACGGATAGGGGTATTCGCCAACGGCCCGATGGGCCTCGTCAAAGACGGCGAGCGAAACATCGCCTGCCTGATAGAGCCCTGACGCAAGGTCGTTCAGGATCACATGGGGTGTGGCAGAGACGACCTTCGCCTGCCTCCAGAGCCCGCCACGCTTTTCCCGGGGGACCTGGCCTGTGAGAAGGACGATCTCAGGGCCATCGAGCGCCAGAAACTCCCTGAACCGCTCGGCATGCTGGGCCGCCAGAGGACGGGTGGGCGCCATCACGAGCACCTTTTTATCAGGATCTTTTTCAAGGAAATGTGCGGCAAGGAGCGCCGCTATCACCGTCTTCCCCAATGCCGTTGGCATGACTACAAGGGTGTTCTTCTTCAAAGCGGCCTTTACAACGGCCTCCTGATAGGCCCGCGACTCCACCGCTCCCTCTCTGATAAGGGGATGGGAAACATACATGCTATGGTATGGCCTCCACCTCTCTCTTCAGCGCCTCTAAAAACTCATCAAAGAACTTCTGCGGTATCCTTGCGCCTGCCGCTGAGGGGTGGCCTCCGCCTGAGCCGCCGAACCGAGGGGCAAGGGTCCTGAATGTGAGGTTGAGATCGATGGAGAAGGTGGAGAGCTTCCTTGCGCTGATATCCACGTTCCTCTTCCTCTTTCTCGTGCTTATGCAGAGGGGTAGGCCTGTGACCCCGAGGGCAAGCTTCGCCGCCTTGGTGGGCGAATAACCGCGCGGTATGTCCTTGACCACGCCCACTCCGTCCATGACCTCCACCGCCTCGCGGACATAGTTTACGATCTCCCACTCCTTCCGTGTCCCGATGACCGCCTTTCGCACGATCTCAGGCCGGGTGCTTGGCATGACCCCTTTGGAGAGCAGGTCCACGATCTTCCTTTTGAAAGCGTAATCCCGCTTCCCCCCTGCTCCAAGGGCCTGTGACAGGAGCCCGGATTCAAGATAGATGGTGCGCTTGTCAAAGATGTCGAGGCTCCTCTCAACAAGGGGTGTTGTGTCGGTGTAGTAGTCTGAGATGGCGCCGAAGAGGAAGACGAGCTTCATCTCCTCCCTGCCAAAGTAGGTGTAGGCAAGCTCAGAGGTGGATCTGGAGAGGTCCCGCACCACATGGCTTGCAGGGATGTCGCCGGCGATGGTCTCAAGGGGCAGGGGATGGTGGTCGATGTAGATGATCTCGCTCTCGCCAGAGCGCTTGAGAAACTCCTCGAAGATCTCTGTCTTGTCACGCTCCGAGATAGCGAGGTCGCAGATTACGATCCGGTCTGCCTTGATCTGGCGCAGATCCTCGGGGAGACCCACAGGATGGGTGAACCACACCTCGGCGCCGGGGTATCTGTTGAGGGCGATGGCAGCGCTGCACACACCGTCGGTGTCGCCGTGGGCAACTATGGCGGTCTTCATTATAGGAGAGATGGCGGCCGCAGATATTTAAAGCTGAAGGTCTCCCCGAGTTAGGGTCGGCCGGGGCATAACATTTTATAGTAGGCCGGCTAAGGATAGGTAATGTCTGTTACTGAGATTCAGAGGCCGGTTCATGGATAGTGGATGCCGGCCGGCGCTATGCCTTGTCCTTGCCATCATGGTTTTCACAATAATTTCGGCAGGGCAGGTCTTTGCAGCCGGTGAGAATGACGATTCGGCAGCGATGGAGTTCTTCTCAGAGTTGAATAAGCAATTTATGGAGCTGGATCAGAGCGGCTCTGGAGCGGTGATCGAGGAGATTCCGGGGGACACTGGTGGCGCGCCTTTTGAAGAGCATAACAGCCCGCCCCCACAACCAGCGCCGGGCCAGAGCTCTGCTGAAAAGGCTGTATCCCACCCCATCTGCCCCGGCTCTGTGGGGAACCTCACCCTTGACCTCGTCTATGATATCAGGGAAACAAGCGGAATGAAGTTCATAGAATGCAGCTATTCGGAGACCAGGTACGTGGCTGGCTATTACCAGACCTATAAGCTCGCCTCCTTCGGCCTTGCATGGGCAGAGGACCCTGCTGTGGCCGCAGGCATCAAGGCCCAGCTCTGCATGAAGGACTACATAGGCTGGGATGAGTGGGTTGACAACGGCAAGGCGGCATCAGTGACGGATGTCTACCTCCATGACGACCTCACAGGGCTCAAGGACGAGTTTAAAACAAAGATAAAGGAGGGGCTTGGGAAGGCTGAGGCGCGGGCTATAAGCTGCAACGGGAACAGCGCGGCAGGCGGCGCCCAAGGTTTAACTGCGGATGCTCT
The DNA here is from genome assembly GCA_003695745.1 of Methanobacteriota archaeon. Classification (GTDB taxonomy): domain Archaea; phylum Hydrothermarchaeota; class Hydrothermarchaeia; order Hydrothermarchaeales; family SZUA-236; genus J060. The sequence goes on from RFHW01000031.1 coordinate 11,490, forward strand.
CTGGGAGCGCGCCCTTGAAAAATGCAACAATCCCAACAATACGAAACCTGACTTCACTGTGGATGAATTCCTCACATACCTGCGGAAGGTTGAAGAAGCTAACCCGGATACGAACTGGAAGCAGGTGCTCACTGCCCTTCACGCCGATGAATTCGCTGTCGACCTTGACAGAAGGTTGCCAATTTTCGGTGTCCCTCTTTTTCTTAATGGTCCAGAAACAGATGGTTGGGAAAAGGTCAATCTATTGTGCAAAAACCCACCAAAGTTCGTCTATGACAGTGAGGGGCGAAAATACGATATTGACCATGCCTATGCCGGCCCCAGAAGCGATCTCAACAGGAGAACGGGGGTGTCCTCAAGGATCATAACCTGGGTTGCCCGCCGGGACATCTGGTCCGATTTCATGAGGGCTGCAAACACCATCCTTGGCGATTACTGGCAGGTCTATTTTGACGGTCCGAGCAAGTTCCCCATGGACCAGGCACGAGGTGACCTTGCCGGCGACTGGCTTGGTAGATATTATGAAGACCCTGCAAATGCCGACAAACCCCTTTCAGAGGCGTTCAGAGAGTACTTTGAAGGTTAAATCTTCTTGTCCACCAGCCAGTGCACCACCGAGGGTGTCCAGTATCCGAGGAGGAGGAAGAGGGCTGTGTTCAGCGGCGGGATCGAAGGGGTTGGAAGGGCGATGTTCAGCAGGGATGTGATGCCTATGATGAGCGCCCCCAGATACAGGAGGCGTGTGAGCGGGCCTATGACCGGGTTGTGGGAGAGGCCGCGGTGTTTGAAGATGAGGATGTACGGGAGCCAGATGTATCTCAGGGGGGCCCCACCGGCGGTAGCTCCTGCTCCGGGTGTCAAGGTCTGGTGAGAGGAGATAGACCCCTGCCAGATATCCTGTTGCGAAGAGGGTTGCCGCCTGTGGATTGCGGGTGTTGAACAGATGGGCTGTGATGGCTAGGAGGACGAGCAGGTTTATCGTGTCGTGGATCCATCCAGAGGGCATTTTAACCGATCCTTGTTTTTGTCACTTCCAGACGATCTGCCGTGGGATATTCCTCCACCAGGGCGTATGTAAGCCTTTTGTCCGGGTGGTTCTCGCTGAGGAACGCCGCGATCTCTGGAGAGGTCTCGATCCTGTTCTTCCCGTGGTCAAGGGCGATGAGCCTGCCCGGTATACCGTGCCTGCGAATGATGTTTTTTCTGATCTTTTCAAGGGCTGATATGTCCTTTTCCACCCTTTCGATTATGCCTTTGAATAAAAGCCCTTCCTCTGTGACGGTCTCATAGGCCCTGGCCGTGTTCTTGGCTGTTCTGAGGAGCCTGTTCCTGAGCTGCACCCCGTCCTTGAAGCCTGATGAGCAGTAGTGAACGTTGAAGTCTGGGAGGGCGCTGACGGCCTTGAGCGCCGTCTCCTCGCTCCCAGACACCCCGTAGGAGATGTCGCTTTTATGTGTGTAGCCTGCTTCTTCCACCTCCCGGTAGTTGGTTTCTGAGACCTCAAGCTCGTTGAGATTCAAAAAACCGCCGCCCATCTTTTTCAGGCGCCGGGCTATGGAGATTATCCTCTCTTCTGTTCCCGGCAGAGCCGGTATCTCTATGCCTGTGTCCAGCCCCAGAGCGATGGAGCGCTCAATGCTCCTCCACAGGGCGGTGTCTTCCCTGCGGTGGTAGTCTATGAGGTGGTAGCGTATCTCGTCGAGCCCTGCCTCTTTCAGCGCCCTCAGGATCCCCTCCTGCACCGGCCCTGCTGTGTACAGATGTACGTGGAAGCCGCTGCCAAAGGCGGATTTCAGAAGCCCTATGTAGCGGAGGGTCTTCTCAGGCTCCATGAGCGGGTCGCCTCCGGTGACGCCGGCTCCAAGGGCATTCATCCGCTCCGCCTCTTCGATTATGTCGCCCTCAGATCTCACAGGCCTTTCATTGGCCCACGACAGCCTTTTGCCCTTCCTCTTCTCTGAGAGGGGGCAGAAGAAACACCGTTCCCTGCAGACGCCTGTTACGAAGAGGACCAGCTTTGCGCCCTGCTCGCAGAGCCTGCATCCAGGTGGGAGCTCCCCGGAATAGGTTTGATAGAGGGTATCTGCCATAGCCTACTCTGGATCGCCTGAAGGATTTAAAACAATCCCCCTTCTTGGGTGGGAATGAAGATTGAAAACAGATGCAGAGAGAGATTGGGTCTGAGGCGCAGGAACTGGATTCTCAGCCGCAGCCGCTGCAGCTCGGGCCGCAGCCGCCTCCTGCAGGGACATTGGGGTTTGTTATGAGGAACCCTGAGCCGTATTCGGTCTCCTGATAGTCTATGGTGGCTCCGTTGAAAAAGGACTCGAAGCCCTTTTCAACATATATGGTTATGCCTTCGGCCTCCACCACAATGTCGCCTTCTTTCTTCTCATCCTCAAAGGCCATGCCGTACTGGGGGCCGCCGCAGCCCATGCCCGCGAGAAAGACCCGCAGACCAGCTCCGTTCTTCCCCTCCTTCTCTCTGAATGCCTTGAATTCTTCCGCTGCTTTTGGGGTTATAGATATCATAACCCCTCCCCTCAAGGTTCACAATATAAAAGTTTTCTGCACGGCCAAGAGGCGGTTCATAACTTTTATGAACTCTTCTCAATCAGGCTTATATAGCCCCTCTCCTTAATCCTGCCTAGTAGAGATGATAATCGGTGTGCTCGCAGTGCAGGGCTCCTTCGAGGAGCATGCCCAGGTGCTGAAGGGCCTTGTTGAAGAGGTCAGGCTAGTGAGGGCTGTAAAAGACCTTCACGGGCTACAGGGGCTTGTGATCCCGGGCGGGGAGAGCACGACCATCGGCAGGTTTCTGGACAGCGGCCTCCGTGGCGGTATCAGTGATGGGCTGCCCCTCTTCGGCACCTGCGCTGGGCTTATAGTGCTTGCAAAGGGGATCGCCGGCGGTGCAAAGGAAGGACAACCTTTATTAAAAAGGATGGACATTGAGGTTGAAAGAAATGCCTATGGACGTCAGAGAGAGAGCTTCGAGGATGAGGTGCGCTTGACTTGGGATGAGAGGCCCTTTCGGGGCGTCTTCATCCGGGCTCCAAGGATAGTCTCCCATGGTCCTGATGTGGATGTTCTGGGCGTGCAGGGCGATGAGCCTGTCCTTGTAAGACAGGGTGTGAATCTGGCCTGCACCTTCCACCCGGAGCTCGTCGATGATGAGAGGCTGCACAGGTATTTCATAGAGGAAGTCGTGAAAGATGATGAGTAGAGATGGTGTCGAGCGGCTGCGAAGAATTGCCATGAAGATATTTGCAGGGCAGAAGAGGGTGTTTCTCTCTGCAGAGAGGAAGAATGGTGCGGAGGGTGAGCTATGTGCGGCTTAGGCGGTTTCATAAACAGGGATGGCAAAAAGGTGGATGGCAGGGCCATCACCATCATGGGCTGTATGATGGAGGCCAGATATGATGAGCGCGGCGGCGGCTATGCGGCCTATGGCATCTATCCTGACCATGCCGAGCAGTACGCATTTCATCTGCTCTTTGATGATGAGGAGGCGAAGGAAGCCACCGAGGAGTATCTGGCGCATCGCGTGAACATCGTGAAGGATGAGAGGATCCCCACCTCTCCTGTGAAGGAGATCCCTCAGGCCCACATACCCTGGAGATACTTCCTGGATGTTCCTGAGGACAGGGCCGACGGAGAGGAAGACTATATCGTTGAGACGGTGATGCACATAAACGCCTGCATAGACGGCGCCTATGTCATCTCAAGCGGCAGGAACATGGGCGTCTTCAAGGCCACCGGGCTTCCGCGCCACGTGGCAGAGCTCTTCAGGATCCATGAGTACAAAGGGTATATGTGGACTGTCCACGGCCGCTTCCCCACGAACACGCAGGGCTGGTGGGGCGGCGCCCATCCCTTCAACATCCTTGACTGGAGCGTGGTGCACAACGGCGAGATCAGCTCCTACGGGACGAACAGGCGCTATCTTGAGATGCACGGCTATCAGTGCAGGCTCCAGACCGACACGGAGGTGGTTGCCTATCTCTTCGACCTGCTCGTCAGAAAACACGGGCTTAGCGAGGAGGTGGCTTCAACGGTGCTGACCCCGCCTTTCTGGAAGCACATAGACAGGAGCCCGGATCGGGAGTACTATGAGGCCCTGCGCATCACCTATGCGCCGGCCATGCTCAACGGGCCCTTCGGGATCATCGTGAACAACCGCAACACCATGATAGCATTGAACGACCGGATCAAGCTCCGGCCCCTTGTGGCGGCCGAGGCCGGGGACACGGTCTATGTGGCAAGCGAGGAGGCGGCCATACGTGAGATAGCGCCTGAGCTTGAGCGGGTGTGGGCGCCAAGGGCCGGGAGCCCGGTGATAGCCCGCCTGAAGGAGGGGGTGGCATAGGGGATGGCGAGCTTTCCGCCCAAGTTCAAGGTTGACGTGGACATTGACCGCTGCACAGGGTGTCTCAAGTGCACCCTTGAGTGCCCATTCGGCGTCCACATCTATGACAAGGAGGCCTTCAAGGCGAGCGGCAAGGGCAAGGAGGAGCGCAAGCACTTCATCGTCCGCCATCAGGAGAACTGCGTGGCCTGCCAGCGCTGCGTCTTCACCTGCCCGGTCAGGTGCATCCAGATCGAGGTGCGGCCGCCCACCTACAACCCCCATCCCGTGTGGACCGAGGGCGTGAGGCGGGATATCCGAACCCAGTCCGAGACAGGGGCGGTGCTCCTTGCGGCCATGGGCAATGAGCAGCCCTATGTGTCCTATTTCGACCGCCTTGTCATCGATGCCTGCCAGGTGACGAACCCCTCCATCGACCCGCTTCGGGAGCCCATGGAGCTTCGCACCTACATCGGCAGGAAGCCTGAGAAGCTGGAGTTCGAGCCAGACGGGAAGAAGCTCAAGACCCGTATTGCAAAGAACCTCAGGCTTGAGACGCCCATCATGATCGCCCACATGAGCTACGGCGCCATCAGCCTCAACGCCCACAAGGCCCTTGCGGCCGGCGCGGCTGAGCAGGGCACCTTCATGGGCACAGGCGAAGGCGGGTTGCACAGGGACCTCTACCATCTGGCTGACCATATCATCGTTCAGGTGGCCTCAGGCCGCTTCGCTGTGCATGAGGAGTATCTCAAGACCGGGGCTGCCGTGGAGATCAAGATCGGCCAGGGCGCAAAGCCCGGTATCGGCGGCCATCTGCCGGGGCGCAAGATCACAGAGCCCATCTCCA
>RFHW01000032.1 GCA_003695745.1 Methanobacteriota archaeon
CCACTCAGACGAAATCAAGTCTGCCCTTGGAAGCCTCTTTGACCTTGGCATAGACATAATCGCGCCAACCAGAGAAGTCCTTGGATTGACCGCGAAGATGGCCGGGCATCACGATCTAACGTTTTATGATGCTTCTTTTGTTGCTCTAGCTCAGGAGTTGAAATTCAATTTAATCACCGCAGACAAAGGGATTTGGGAAAAGACCAAGTCCCTCGGACTAGTAGAACTACTTTAAAACCCGCTTCCTCCTCGCTTCATCATCTGGCCCAAAAGATCCGGTTAACCCTTACTTCAACCTGAAGAGGTATATGTTGCCAAAGACAAGGCCGCATCCAGAGACTATCATGTCTCCCTTCTCAGAGATGTCCACGTCCCAGATGTTCTCGCCTGTCTGATACCTCCACAGCTCCTCCCCCTCCCTTGAAAAGAGCATTATGGCTCCGTTGAGAGAGCCGGAGACGACCTTGCCCTCAGAGGACACTGAAACAGCATAGACCGGGGTGGGCGTGCCCTTCGTCCAGAGGACCTCACCATCCCTGTTGAGAAGGGCCACATCGCCCCCTCTCGTGCCCACAGCGATGAAGCCTCCGTCCCGCGATATGGCGGCTGACTGGATGTCTGCAGGGGGCTGGTATGCCTCAAGCCTCCTGGGCTGCCCCCCATCCCTCGCCAGATACAGGCCGTTCATGGAGGCTGCAAGCAGGGTCTTCCCATCCTCTGTGACGTCCAGGGTCTTGATGAGCTGGTCCGTGGTGTAAGAGCCCTTCTTCCTCCCATCCCTGTCAAAGAGCATTATCTCAAAGTTGTTGGTGGACACAGCTATGCTCCTGCCTTCAGAGGATATGGCCACAGAGCCTGCGCCTCCTCTGCTCATGTCCTTCTCCCAGAGGACCCTGCCATCCTCCTTGCAGTCCAGGAGCGCAACAAGCCCCTTGGCGTTGCAGAAGACCCCGTACCTCCCCTCCGGCGAGAGCGCGATGTCAACGATGGCTGATCCGGACTCATGCCTCCAGGGGGAGCTGGCCTTCTGGTCTATGAGATAGACGATCCCGTTTTCAGAGCCGGCAAGGATCATCCGCGCATCGCCTGTGGTGGCCTCGCATCGGATGCTCCGCTGGGTCTTGTATTTCCACAGGAGCTCAAAGGAGATCTTGCTCATCTCCTTCGCTTTCCTGATCTTCTCCTCCTCTTTGTCCAGGTCCTCGCCGAATTCAAGCCTGTCCCTCACCACCTTTCCCCGGCCCCGCCCCTTTATTCCACCAGCCACGCCTCCCTCTCCTTCGCCAGAGCCTCCAAAGTCCTCCCTGTCCCTCACCACCTTCCCATCTGCCCCGAGGATCAGATCGGTGCTGATATAGGATTTGATTATCCTCGATATGGAGTCGATCTTCAGGTCCTCTATAAAACCGAGGAGCTCAAGCATCTGATCCGGGTCCTCGGCGATTATCTCGAAGTACCTGCCAAGGATCGCGCCCACCGGATGGCCGTCTTTGGTTGTCTTGTTCAGATATTCCTCGATGATCCGGGATATGTCCTCAGAGCTCTCCACACTGCTGAAATCGGCTCCGCGGGTCTTCTCATAGGCCTCCATCGCCTCCTTTTCAAGGCCGCGGGTCTCGTAGGCAAGGCCGAGGACATAGTATATTAAGGGGTTTGTAGGGTCTATGCTCACCGCATCCTCATAGGCGGTTATCGCCTCTGCAGACTCCCCTGACTCCTCCTTCTCAAAGCCATATCGTATCCTGCCTTCGGCCTCCTGGGCGAGCTTGTATCTGATGAAGCGGGCAAGAGAGACATCCTCTTTCTCTGCCGTGCTCTCATGAAACTCCCTGAGCATGGAGATCACGTCCATCTCCTTCAGATACCCGTAGCCCGGTCTTCTAGCAAAGAGAGAGGCTATATGAGAGGCCAGCCCCCGGTCCATGTAGCCGGGGCTGTGTTGAGAGGCCTCCCGGTAGACGGAGAGGGCCTCCTCCTCCCTGTCATTCAGCTCAAGGAACATGCCGTAGAGATAATGGGCGTGAAGCAGATAGGGCGCCTTTTCAATGACCTCCTCATACCTCTTCTCAGCCTCCTTCACGTCCCCTGCCAGCTCTGCTTCAACGGCCTCTGACAGCTCCTGTCCCGGCTCATCTAGCAGTATCTTTCTGGACACCTGGAGGACATCGATCTTCCCTTCCGCTCCACTCACCTCCTCCTTGAAGCGGTTGAAAAAGCGCTCCAGCGTCCTCTGGCCGAGGTCTATCCCGGCTATCTTCCGCCCAAGGAACTCCCTCACCTCCGGGGATATGGTGTCGCAGATAAGGGGGGTCTTCACATCAAGGAAGCTTATCTCCTCCCTGGTCACAGGAAGGCTCTGGGAGCCCTCTGCAAGCCGGGAGAGGAAAAAACCGGCGGCAGACTCCGGATACACCTTGAGCGCCTCTTCATACATCTCCTTTGCAGCCGCACCATCGCCTTTCTCCTCAAGGGATATGCCCTCTCTTATGAGCTCATCAGCCCTCTTTATCCTCTCACGGCTCTCCGCCTTCTCAATGAGATACCTTGGAAGGTATTTCAGCGCCTCCCGTGCATTCTCAATGGAGCTGTCTATTTCAAGGGCCTTTTTATAGCAGATGATGGCGTTGTCAAGATCCCGCTCCGCCTTGTAGAGGTCGCCCAGATTGGCATAGGCCTCTCCAAAGCCGCTGTCCAGCTCAATGGCCTTCCGGTAGCATTCCATGGCCTCCTTGGGCCTGCCCATCGCCTCATAGACGATGCCCAGATTGAAATGGGCCCGCGCATAATTCGGGTCCAGGGAAAGGGCCTTTTTATGGGCTGACTCCGCCTCCTCATATTCCTTCTCCATATAGAAGGCGTTTCCAAGGAGCACAAGGGTCTTTTTATCAAGCCCATATGACTCAAGCGCCTTTTTATAGAGCTCAATGGCCCGGTTATAGTCTCCCCTGTTGTGGTGCTCCACAGCTTTCTTGAAAAGGTCCTCTCTTTCCTCAGGCCGCTCCATCTTTTTGCTCCTTCCACAAATAGGGGTGTTTAAATATATACCTGCTATCAGATATATATTTTACAATGGAAGGATCTGGTCCACGAACCAGCTGCCGTTGAACCTCTGGAGATCATCATATCCCTGCCCGGTGCCGAGGAAGAAGACAGGCCTTTTCAGCGTGGCGGCGATGGATATGGCGCTCCCACCCTTGGCATCGGCATCGGCCTTGGTGATTATCGCCCCGTCTATGGGCGTATATTGATGGAAGGTCCTCACCTGCTCCACAACGGCGTTGCCGGAGAGGGCGTCCCCCACGAAGAGCACGAGATCCGGTCTGGAGACCCTCACCACTTTTTTCAGCTCGTCCATGAGGTTTACGTTGGTGTCCATCCTGCCTGCCGTGTCTATGAGCACCACATCCAGGCCCCTGGCGCGGGCGTGCTCAATCGCGTCGAAGGCCACGGCCGCCGAGTCTGCGCCCCTGCCCTGTTTGATAAGCCTGACACCGAGGTTTGAGGCGTGCTTCTCTATCTGCTCGATGGCCCCGGCGCGGTATGTGTCGGCCGCCGCTATCACCGTTGAAAAACCCTCCCTCTCAAGGAGCCTTGCCACCTTGGCGATGGTCGTCGTCTTCCCGGTGCCGTTCACACCGACAAAGACAATGACAAAAGGCCTCTTCCCCTCCCTGATAATTTCAAGGAGGTCCCCGTCGACAAAGACCTTCTTGACAGAGTCCCTCAAAGCCTGTTTAACGATTGCAGAGAGGTCTGCGCCCCGGCCAAAGCTCCTGCCCAGCAGCGCCGCCTTCACATCCGCCTTCACAGCGTCAACCACCTCCAGGGCAACATCAGATTCTATGAGCGCGAGCTCAAGGTCAAATAGAAGCTCATCAAGCCGGTTCTCATCAAGGACGGCCTCACCTTTTATGGCCTCAGAAAGCCTCTTCCCATTCCTGGATAACCGCTCTTTCAGGGCAGAGAACAAGGCCTATCCCTCTTTACGGGATCTTTCCACAAGCTCCCTGAGCCGCGGCGCCAGCTCCTGAGCTGCCAGGGCCACCTTCTGAAGGCTCTCGCCCATCTCCTTCCTCCTCTCCTCAAGGTCGCTCTTCCTCTTCTCAAGGTCCGCCACAGCCTGGGAAAGGGGTTTTTTCACAACCGAGCCGGCGCCTATCCCCACAAAGGCATGCTCCCTGTCTATGATCCGCGCCTTGAGGAACGAATCAGGCCCGATGGGCAGGAGTATCTCATTGGACTGGTCCATGGACGACGCCGCCTCAAGGGCCTCCAGGGCCACAGAGATCCGGGCGATAGAGTCCTCTATCAGGGCCATGCTCTCCCGCAGCGCATCTGCCTGCGCCTTATAGCCCTCATACTCTGCAAGCAACCGCTCTGTCTCTCTGTCATCCATATCCATCACAGCAGCCCGAGGACATCTTCGATCCTCGCTATCTCAGGGCTTGTGGTGTCCTTGCCTATGACTGCGCCCTTTGAATTGGCCACAAGACCTGTCCTGATATAGCCAACTCCTCTGTTGACGGTGCCTATATCCACCTCAACCTTTAAAAGCCTTTCAATATCCATGAGATCCTCTTCAGAGAGGGCGGCGTGGAGCACCGCGCCCCTTGAGGTCGCCCTGCCGATGGAGCCCACGGTCTTGAAACCCTGTGGGGCAAGGGCCTCCACCTCCACGTCAAGGGTGTCGCCGATCTCCCTCCGGGCCTTTGCAGTGAAAAGGGTGCTCACCACAGCCCCCTCGTCATTGGCAAGGACAAGGTTCCCAAGGGCGGTGTGCCTGTCATCTATCACCCCCACCTTTATATCCAGCTCCCTGAAGGAGGCAAGCTCGGCCTCGGTCACATTATAGGGGAGGACGATGCCATGGTTGTTGAGCGCCGCCATCGCGCCTATGAGGGCTATGTCAGCAACGCTTGTCTCATGGACCTCCACATGAAGGGCCTCTCTAATATCCTCCTTGAAACCCTCGGGGGCGGAGTGAGGGACGAAGGCCATGCGGTCATTGGCCTGTGCAAAGACGCCCACACTGGGATTTCTCCCATACGCTGAAAGCCTGATCATGCACCTCACTTAGGCGAGGGTTGCCACCACCGTACCATCTTCCTCTTTCTCGGCCTTCACCCTGATCTTCTGAGGGATCTTCTCAATACCCCTCTCCCACATCCTCTCATTGAGCTTCTGATCTATTATAACCTCCTCCGCCTTCATATGCTTCTGCAGAAAGGACCTGATATGGGCTATGGCCTTCTGCGCCCTCTTTGTGCGGGGGCCCTCCTTGACCTTTCGCAGCGGGATCGTGTATATGCGCTCCATAACCCTTTTACACCTTCAGACTGCTCCTGCGCCAGTGCCGGCGCTTTGGATGGGTTCTCACACGGGCCTGGGTCTTTGCCACAGCCCAGATAGGCACTGGCCTGTTCTGCCGCCCTGCCTTCGCAAGCCTGATCTTCTTTGCCTTTAAAACCTTTGACATCCTTTGCTCCTCCATGAGACCACCCGTGTCTGGGTGTGCATGGGGAATAGTTTTTCAACGTTGAGGCCCCTTTCCATGAGGAAGGCCCTGAGTTCTCCTTCATAATCTCCTTTATTAATCTTACTGCTCTCGCCCTCTTCTATCTCAAAGAGCTCGCTGCAGAGGCGGTTGATGGTCCTGTGGCCGAATCCCCAGAGCACAGGCAGGTATTCCACACCATCCCTTGATTCCAGGGCGCGATAGTCTGAAAGCCCTATCCTCGGGGTCCGGTCATCGCGGCGCGTGCCGTCTGAAAGGACACGGTAACCGCTGGCAAGCCTTTGAAGGGCTGTCCGGTGGATGTGGTCAAAGGCCTGCCGCGGATAGCCCTGCTGCACCACAAGGCGGCCTGCCTCCTCGAGCACATCCCTCCCAAGCCTCAGGACCTCATGGCTGAAGCCAAGGGCCGCGGCGCTCTCCCGCGCATGCCTCCAGCCTTCGGTGACGCCGAAGGTGACTGTCACAAGCCGGACATCAAAGCCCAGCCTCTCCAGCAGATAGGCTGCAAGAGAGGAGTCCTTGCCGCCGCTGTAGAGCAGTCCAAGCCTCATATAAGAGAGGCTATCGCCACAGGGATTATAAAAAATCTCACCCCACCTTCAAAGGGCTCCCGATCTTTTTGAGCATCGA
>RFHW01000187.1 GCA_003695745.1 Methanobacteriota archaeon
CCCTCACGTGCTGGTCGCCATGTCCATGTCCATCGAGCCTTTTGATCCCCTTTCCCTTCAGCCTGAAGACCGTGCCCGGCTGTGTCCCTGGCGGTATCTTGAGCTTTACCTTCCCGTAGAGGGTCGGAACCTCTATCTCATCGCCGAGGACTGCGCTGGTATAGGATATGGGGACCTCCACATAGATGTCGCTGTTCTCCCTCTCAAAGATGGGGTGGGGCTTGACATTTATCAGCACATAGAGGTCGCCCGGAGGGCTGCCCTTCTCGCCGGCGTTCCCCTTGCCTGGAACCCTCAGATGGGTCCCGGTGTCCACTCCGGGAGGGATCTTGAGGCGGATGATCTCGGTCTTCTCCTTTTTGCCAAGGCCGCTGCAGCCTGTGCAGGGCACATCTATCACCGTGCCTTCGCCGCTGCAGTGGTGGCAGGTGGTTACGGTGGTGAAGGCGCCGAAGGGTGTTGACCTTGACCTCCTCAGCCGGCCTGTGCCCCCGCAGGCGCCGCATGTCTTTGGCGCTGTGCCGGCCTTTGCGCCGCTGCCCTTGCATGTCGGGCAGACATCCTCCCTGTTGAGATTGAACTTCGCCTCGAAACCCTTGGCAGCCTGCTCAAGGGTGATGTTAAGACGGTACTGCAGGTCCGCGCCCCTGCGAGGTCTGCTCCTCTCCCCCCGTCTCCTGCCTCCTCCCATGCCTCCGAAGAAGATGTCGAATATGCTTCCAAAGCCGCCGCCGAAGCCAAGGTCGCCGAAGATGTCCTCGAAGTTGATGTTTCTGAAGATGTCCTCCTGCGTGTACCTGCCGTCTATACCTGCGTGTCCGAAGCGGTCGTACTGGGCCCGTTTCTGGTCATCGGAGAGGACGCCGTAGGCCTCTGATATCTCCTTGAACTTCTCCTCTGCATCAGGGGACTTGTTCTTGTCGGGATGGTATTTCAATGCGAGCCTGCGATAGGCCTTCTTGATCTCCTCCTTGGAGGCATCCTTCTTCACGCCCAGTATCTCATAGTAGTCGCGCTTCGTCATGGTGTCATCTACTTTTTATCCTCGTCCACAACCTCGTAGTCGGCGTCAACAACCTTCTCGTCCTTTTTACCTCCAGAGGCTTCCTCGCCTCCTCCGGCTTCCTGGGCCTGCTCTGCCTGCTGCTTCGCCGCCTCCTGATAGATCTTGGTCGCAACCTCGCTCATGTCCTTCTGAAGGGCGTCCATGGCAGACCTTATCTTCTCCACATCCTCTGATTTGATGGCCTCTTCAAGGGCCTTCTTGCCAGACTCGATCCTCTTCTTCTCATCCTCTGAGAGCTTGTCCTTCAGGTCCTCAAGGGTCTTCTGTGCAGTGTAGACAAGGGTGTCCGCCTGGTTCAGGGTCTCTGCCTTCTCCTTCTTCTTCTGGTCCTCGGCCGCATACTTCTCGGCCTCCTTTATCTTCTCCTCCACCTCCTCCTTTGACATGGTGGTGGTGGCCGTGATCTTGATGGCCTGCTCCTTGCCTGTGCCAAGGTCCTTGGCCTTCACATCAAGGATGCCGTTGGCATCGATGTCAAAGGTCACCTCTATCTGGGGCACGCCTCGCGGCGCAGGCGGTATGCCCACGAGCTGGAACCGGCCCAGCGTGTGGTTGTCCGCTGCCATGGGGCGCTCGCCCTGGAGCACATGGATGTCCACTGTGGTCTGGTTGTCTGCGGCAGTGGAGAATATCTGGCTCTTGCGCGTTGGGATGGTGGTGTTTCGCTCGATGAGCTTTGTGAAGACGCCGCCAAGGGTCTCGATGCCCAGGGACAGCGGGGTCACATCAAGGAGGAGCACATCCTTCACATCACCTTTCAGCACCCCTGCCTGCACGGCGGCGCCCAGGGCCACGCATTCATCGGGGTTGATGTTCTTGTAGGGGTCTTTTCCGAAGTAGCTTTTCACGAACTCCTGCACCATGGGCATCCTTGTGGAGCCTCCTACGAGGATCACCTTGTCGATGTCAGAGGGCTGGAGCTCGGCATCGGCCAGGACCTGCTTGGTAGGGCCCACAGCCCTTTCGAGGAGGTCCTTTGTCATGGCCTCGAACTTGGCCCTGGTGAGAGAGGTCTCGAAGTGGATGGGCTGTCCGTCGGGGCCTGCGGTGATGAAGGGGAGGCTGATGTCTGTGGTGGTCAGGCCTGAGAGCTCGATCTTGGCCTTCTCGGCCGCATCTTTAAGCCTCTGAAGGGCTGTCGGGTCCTTGGAGAGGTCCACGCCATGCTCCTTCTTGATCTCATCGAGGAGCCAGTTCACTATGCGCTGGTCCCAGTCGTCGCCGCCCAGGTGGTTGTCGCCGCTTGTGGCCTTCACCTCAAAGACACCTTCGCCGAGCTCGAGGATGGAGACATCGAAGGTCCCTCCGCCCAGGTCGAAGACCAGGATCTTGTGGTCATGCCCCTTGTCAAGGCCATATGCCAGCGACGCAGCGGTGGGCTCGTTTATGATCCGCAGGACCTCAAGCCCAGCGATCTTACCGGCTTCTTTGGTGGCCTGCCTCTGGCTGTCATTGAAATAGGCGGGCACGGTGATCACTGCCTCGCTGATCTTCTCGCCAAGATAGTTCTCGGCATCAGTCTTCATCTTGCGCAGGATCATGGCCGAGATCTCCTGCGGCGTGTACTGTTTATCCCCGATCTGCACCCTGGCATCGTTTTTGGGGCCCTTCACCACCTTGTAGCCCACCTGCTCCATCTCGGTCTTGACCTCGTCATAGCGGCGGCCCATGAATCTCTTGATGGAGTAAACGGTGTTCTCAGGGTTTGAGACGGCCTGTTTCTTTGCGGCCTGCCCCACGAGGAGCTCGCCTTTCTTTGAGAAGCCAACAACAGAGGGCGTTGTGCGGCCTCCCTCAGCATTTGGGATGACAGTGGGCTCTCCACCCTCTATCACGGCCATGCATGAGTTGGTTGTTCCCAGATCTATTCCCAGCACCTTTGCCATAATCAATCACCTCTTTGATACCTTTACCTTCGAATGCCGTATCACCCTGTCCTTCATGGTATATCCTTTCTGGATCTCTTCTGTAACCGTGTCCTCTTCGAGGTCATCGTTTTTCTCTGTGAGCACGCATTCATGGAGATGGGGGTTGAAGGGCTCTCCAAGGGCCTTGATAGGCTCCACTCCATGTCGGGCCAGAGCAGCCATGAGCTGCCTGTATATCATGTTCACACCTTCCATGAGGCTTTCCTTTGTGCCCTTCTCGCCCTTCCCTGCCTCAAGGGCGCGCTCAAGGTTGTCAACGGCCTCCAGTATCTCCAGCACCAGCTCCTCTTTCGCGCGGTCCATGAGGGCCTCTTTTTCCCTCTCTACACGCTTCCGGTAGTTCTCAAAGTCCGCCTTCAGGTATTTGAGCTGGTTGAGATATTCCTCTGCCTCTTTCCTCTTCTTCTCAAGCTCCTTTTGGATCTCCTTCCCTGACAGGGCCTTCTCCTTTCTCCTTCTGCGCCCCGCCTGGGAACCCTCTTTTTTCACACTTCCCATTTCAGCACCATAAGGAGGCAATTCTAACCTAGTAAAATATTTTAGTAACTTTTTGTTATTTATATCCTAAACACAAACCGATATATAAATCTTATTGCAGCCCGCTCTTCTGGCCCAGCGACACGGTCTGCCCCACAGCCACACCGCTGTCCACCACAAAACCGGCAGGCACCTCCAGCACATACCGCGAAGGCACATCAGGCCGGTATATCTCACAGGGATCGCTCCTGCAGGGAGGGACATTCTCTGTTATGTCCACAACCCTGAGATCTGAGTCGAGCCACAGGATGTCAATGGGGAACTCCATGTTCTTCATCCAGAACCCATGGCGCCCCTCAGACTCAAAGACAAAGAACATGCCAGAGCCATCAGCCAGAGACTCACGGTACATGAGACCCCTCGCAAGCTGCGCCGGAGTGGAGGCAACCTCAACATCCACAACAGCCCCGTTCCCAAGGACCACCCTGTCAAAGCCATAGCCCCATGAATTATGGATAAAAGAAAGAGAGAACACAATAGACAGCATGAGAATCAAAGACCTCTTCATAGAGACTATAAACAGAAGATATGGAATATAAAGTTTTTTCTTCAACCGGAGGCCGGCTCACTTCTTTTGCGTCTGGTCTTTACGGCTGTACCCCAGAGCCTCCAGATCATGGTATATCATCTTCCTGGAGACGCCGAAGACCTCTGCAACCTTGGCGATGTTAAGGGTGCCCTGCTCCCTGCTCAGAAGGTCAAGGGCCTTTTTCAGCCTCCGCCTCCTGCCTGTGGCATCCTGCGGCGTTTCGATGACATCCTCGTTTATGGCCACAACGATGGTCGTGTAGGCCCTGCCCGGGATGGGCTCGATGTTCTTGACCACGAAGTCCCGGATAACACCCTTCCTGTGCTGGAGCATGTTGTTCAGGACCTGAGTTGCCTTGGCGATGGCCTGGCTGTTGTTAATCCCCCTCTGATTGACACCTAACACCTCCTTGTGAATGGGAACATCGCCGTTGATGGCAAGGACCACGGACACGGTGGCCCCCGAATAGCCCACATCCACCTGAAAGTCAATCTTATCTATCTGGCCGTCCACCATCTTGAGCTGCTCATTAACGTTCTTCACAGCGTTGTCCAGCGCTTCCTCAACGGTATGCCCTCTCTCAAAGGCGGCTATAATGTTCATAGATTCTCCCGAATAGCTAACTGACCAATCACCTTAATATATCTTGCCCTGCCCTAAAGGTATAGTCTGTGAAAAATATAATGCACCTTGAGATCATAAGGCACGATGGCCCGGCAAGGCTTGGCAGACTCCATTACAGAGGCAGGACAGTCCCAACTCCCTCTCTTCTCTGGAGCCCGGCGGCAGGAAAGACACCTGAGCAGTATCTTGCGCTGTCACCAACGTCCGGATCGCATTCCAGCGAAGAGGCGGTAATATCATATGGGACCACATTCGCAGGTGAGAGGATAGAGCGTTTCGGGATCCTGCCATCTTTCCCCTCAGGGTTTGATGCGCCGGAGGCCATCGCAGAGGAGGCTGTGGAAAAGACCCTTGCCTTTGCAGAAAGACATCCCTCCTTTGGAGCTGTCGTGGAGGGCGGGCGCTATGTGGAGCTGCGAAGGCGCTGTGCCGAGGCG
>RFHW01000188.1 GCA_003695745.1 Methanobacteriota archaeon
AGAGAAGGCGATCAACCGCAGGTTATGGCACAAAGGGCATCGCTTTTACGATGCCTATGACCTTGTGGCCGGCGAGCTCATCGAGGTGGACACCGCATCGGGCTTCACCCCGCTTTACGCAGGCGTCCCCTCCAGCGCGAGGGCGGAGAGGCTCTATGAATACCTGGATTCAGCGAGTTTCTGCCCCATGCATGAGAAGAGGTGTTTCTCGGTCCCGAACTACAACATCGAGGGAGAGCACTTCGACCCACGGAACTACTGGCGCGGCCCTGTCTGGATAAACATGAACTGGATGCTCTATCACGGCCTCAGGGCCTACGGCTACGCTGACAAGGCCGAGAGCGTGAAAGGCGATATCATAGAGCTGATACGTCGATACGGCTTCCACGAATACTACGACCCCCTGAAGGGCATCGGATACGGCTCAAAGGACTTCAGCTGGACAGCGGCCCTCTTCCTCGACATCGTCTATGACGAGGCCGCCCTGTGATTCAGTAGCTCAATCCTTCCGGCGCTTCGGCTGAGAGCAGACCCCGTGCAAAGCCGTATCCGAACCTGGAAGATGCGACCCCCACGAAGTCGTGGAGGAATCCCCGCTCCCTGTATGTTATGACCTCAGGCGTGCCTTCGATGCCGCCCAGGTGGCCGGCGATCTCGATGGCGTCCTGCCTAGTCCCAACCTGATCTGCAAGACCCACTTCAACGGCCTTTCTCCCTGTGTAGAGCTTGCCTTCGGCAATGGACCGAACATAATCCATGGAGAGGTTGCGGTTTTCAGCCACCGTCTCAAGGAAGTCCTCGTAGGATGTCTGGACCAGCTCGTTCAATATCTCCTCTTCCTCCTCGGTCATGTTCCTATAGGGGGAGCCGATGTCCTTGTACTTCCCGGCCTTAAACACCCTCATCTTCACGCCGAGCTTGTCCAGAAGCCTCTCGTACTGTGGGAAGACGAATATGACGCCGATGCTCCCTGTCATGGTGCCCTTGTCCGCCACGATGTAGTCCGCGGCTGACGCCACATAGTATCCTCCGGAGGTGGCTATCTCCCCAAGCCATGCCACGGTGGGTTTCTTGGCGTCTTTAACGGCCTCGGCAATCGCCTCTGAGGCCACTATCGTTCCGCCCGGGCTGTCTATGTCAAGGACTATGGCCTTCACCGAAGGGTCCTTCTCAGCCTTCTCTATCTGGCTTCTGATCCGCTCCGGTGTGGGCCCCTCCACCTCAAAGAGCCCGCTCGTCTGCGCGGATGTGATAACGCCGTGGACCTCTATC
Organism: Methanobacteriota archaeon; assembly: GCA_003695745.1. Lineage (GTDB taxonomy): Archaea > Hydrothermarchaeota > Hydrothermarchaeia > Hydrothermarchaeales > SZUA-236 > J060. The sequence goes on from RFHW01000188.1 coordinate 1,273, forward strand.
ACAGCCACCTTGTCCCCGAAGTCTATGTCCTCCCTTGTGAGGAGATAGGCCCCTGCAAGGGATATGACCGTTATCACCGCAAGGACGGCGGCGATCAGCACAAGCTTTCTCATCTCATATCAGCCCAGAAGATTTATATAGGGAATGATTCACCCTTCCCTTTATTAAAATCTTTCCTAATGCTGAGGTGAAGGTATCTTGGGCAGAGTGAGACAGCGCATAATAAAGAATACGGCTGCAGAGCTTGTGAAGACCTATGGGGACAGGTTTACAACGGATTTCAAGCACAACCGCGATGTCCTGAAGGAGCTTCTCAATCTGGAGGGGACTTTGATGCGAAACCGTATAGCAGGCGCTGTGACGCGGATAAAGAGACAGGAGAGTCTTTCAGCCAAGAACTCTGCCTAGAACCTCCTCCAGCTCCCTCTTCTTCTCCTCGGTCATCTCGCAGAGGGGCAGCCTGTAGCCTCCTGCCCTGAAGCCCCTGCTGTTCAAAGCCTGTTTTATGGGGATGGGGTTTGTGTCTATGAAGAAGGCCTTGAAGACCTCGCTCAGCCGCTCATGCTCCCTTTCCATCTCATCAAATCGGCCTGAGAGCCCGAGGCCCACAAAATCTGCAAGCTCCTTTGCAAGGAGGTTGGATGCAACTGAGATAACGCCTGTTGCGCCGTAGTCCCTCATGAGCCTGAAGGTGTCCTCGTCGTTCCCTGAGAGGATGATGAAATCATCGGGGCACTCCCTCCTGATGGCCTGCCACACCTCCTCCCGCCCAGACGCCTCCTTCACCCCCACGATGTTGGAGTACTCCCTGGCAAGCCGCGCCATGGTGGAGGGCTCGATCTCCCTCACCGTCCTGCTGGGCACGTTATAGAGTATGATGGGTATGTCCACCGCTTCTGCCACCGCCGCGAAATGGCGGTACAGCCCCTCCTGATTGGGCTTGTTGTAGTATGGGCAGACCTGAAGGCTTGCTGCGGCCCCCACATCCTCTGCATGGCGGGTCATCTCAATGGCCTCCCATGTGGAGTTTGAGCCTGTGCCCCCGATGGTCTGGCCTGTGGAGTGCTCGGCCACAAAGCTGATCACCTCGTTGTGCTCCTCTATGGAGAGGGTTGCGGACTCGCCGGTGGAGCCGCAGGCAACGATCCCGGCCACACCGCTTTCATCCTGAAAATCTATGAGCTCTTTGAAGCCCTCCCAGTCCACAGGCGATCTGACGCCGCTCTCCTTGAAGGGCGTCACAATGGCGGTGTAGCAGCCCCTGAACACCATGTTCACTCCCCAGAGAGATTATCCAAAAAGGTTTATATGTCTTTTGCCCATAAATCTATGATGAACCCGGGCCATCCCTGCCGTTCCTGCAGCTTCTATCGCCCCTTGGGCTCAAAGGGATTCTGCTTCAAACACAACAGGACCGTTGCCGCCTCTTCTGCAGGCTGCGACGACTTCCGCCTGAGGACAGATGAGGATCTGAAGAGGCGGTGGGTATTTGAGGAGAGGGACAGCCGGAGGGGCAGCCCTGAATTTGAGGGTGTCACGGTGGATGAGAAGCCTGTGGGCTCAGAGGGCTTTGCCCTGCCAAAAAAGGGCACCGTCAAAGAAAAGGTCTTCATAGACGGGGAGGGCGGTGAAAAGCCGCTTGTCCCGCCGCCCGGCACAGGAGGCAGCGACCAGGGGCAGAACCTGTTTCTCGCCGTTCTCCTGGCAGGGCTTATAATCCTGGCCGTTGTTTTGATAGCCACGGGGGTGTTCTAGGATATGGAGAACAGAAAGACCCTTAAGAAAACGCAGCAGGGCGTCTATTACATCGAGATTCCCCGTAACTTCGTCCGCATCGCCCGGTGGAAGGAGGGCGATGCCATCGAGTTCATGGTGGGGGATGCGGTGACGCCCAAAAAGGACGACCTCATACTTCGAAAAAGGCCTTGAGACATAAGGCGGGTAACCGCTCCCAATCTTATCGTCTTCTCTATGGAATCGTAAAGCTTAAATAGGGTTTCAAAAAAACATATTATCACTGAAACTCTTAGAGGAGGGAAGTATAATGGGGAGTGAAGGCCGCCTGTGGCATGGGGCTTTGCTGGCCTTATCAGCGTTGCTGGTCTGCGCCGGCGCCTTTGCAGGGTGGGCTGTGGCTGCTCCGGGCCATGGAGGACATGGCAGCGGCCATGACGCCTACTACATTGTAATAACACCACTGCCCAATGGCAAGTGGATATGTCATCCAATGAGTGAATCAGCATATCTTGCACTAAAAGAAAAGGACAAACTTGACCCTGATGCATATTACTTAAAAACAACAAAACCTGTTTCAGAATTTCAGGATGCCTTTGGAATTACTGACTCTCCTGAGGCAAAGATAATGGAATTACAGCAAATTGATGATGAGATTATCATTGAAACACAGCCAAAACCTGCTCCGCCGCAGCCTTCTGCACCGAGAACAGGCTGGGGCTGGAGGCGATGAACGGGGCGTTTTGCGCCTTCTGTCAGATCCATATCCCTGTTGAGCACTGACCTTCTTTTAGCCGGGTATTCTAAAGACGGCCGGAGGCGATGATAAAAAGCAGGCTAGGGATTTTGGGGGGATGGTGGGTGGAGAGGTGGTGGATGGGAAAAATCAGCTTCTCCCTAGCCTGTACAGTTCTTTCCCGCCGGATGGTTAAATACTTTCCTTCAAATTAATTTGAAAAATGGAGCGGGCCCTTCCTTGCAGCCCTGGACCACCCCCCACAAACTTTATATTGGGCGAGTCCTTTGGTGTATGGAAGGTGAAGATAAGATGAAGATGCCAAAAAAGAAGCGCACATACTGCCCCACATGCAGGAGGCACACGCCACATGACGTGTCAAAGACCAAGAAGCGAAAGGCCTCTGAGCTGAAGGCCGGGCAGAGGCAGTTCAGGCGGGTCCTCGCAGGCTACGGCGGGTTCCCACGGGCGCTGCCCTCAGGGGACAAGCCCACAAAGAAGGTGAGCCTGAAGCTCACATGCACCGAATGCGGCAAAAGCCATATCATAAAGGGTTTCAGGGTCAAAAAACTCGATCTTGTGGAGGTCTAAGATCGTGCGGAAGAGCAATGTTCCAAGGAGCCGTTTCCTCAAGGTGAAGTGTGTGGACTGCGGCAACGAGCAGGTCATGTTCGGCTCTGCAAAGACGGTTGTGAAATGCGTCATATGCAGCAAGACCCTTGCCGAGCCAACGGGCGGGAAGGCGAAGGTCACCACCAAGATCGTATCTGTCCTGGAGTGAGGCGGATTGGTAAAGAAGAAAGAGGCCTTTCCATCTGAAGGGGACCTTGTCATATGCACTGTGGTGAAGGTCTTCTCCCACGGTGCCTTTGCAAAGCTCGACGAATACGAGGGTAAAGAGGGGTTCATCCATGTCTCTGAGGTCGCCTCCATCTGGGTGAAGAACATCCGGGACTATGTGCGTGAGGGGCAGAAGGTGGTTGCCAAGGTGCTCAGCGTGGACAGGGCAAAGGGCCACATAGACCTCTCTGTGAGGCGTGTGGGCGATGCCCAGCGGACCAGGAAGAACCAGGAGTGGAAGAGGGCGCAGAAGGCTGAGAAGCTCCTTGAGCTCGCCGCAGAGGAGGTCGGCAAGACCCTTGATGAGGCCTATGATGAGGTGGGCTTTGTCCTTGAGGAGAGATACGGCGAGATATACACCGGTCTGGAGGAGATACTCATCGATGGCGAGAAGGCCCTTGAGGGCGTGCCCAAGGAGTGGTGGAAGAGCCTGCAGAGGATTGCCGAGGAGAACATCGTGCTCCCCCATGTGGAGATCGAAGGGTTTATCGAGCTCAGCACCAAAGCCCCCGACGGGGTGAATATAATAAAAGAGGCGCTCAAGGAGGCTGTTCAGGGCCAGGGCTCCAAGGAGATAACGCTGGATATACGTCATCTGAGCCCTCCCATCTACCGGATCCATGTGACTGCGCCAGACTATAAGAGCGCTGAGGACGCGATGAGGCGCTCTGCAGAGAAGGCGGTGGCCTATATTAAAGGGCGTGGCGGCGAGGGAAGGTTCATAAGGGAGTGGAAGCAAAGTGCCTCTTAGATACTGCAGGAAATGCAGGGAGTACACCTTGGAGGAAGAGTGCCCTAAATGCGGGGGCGGCACCGTGAAGCCCTATCCACCGCGGTTCTCCCCTGATGACAGATATGGAAGGTACCGGCGGATGCTAAAAAAGGAGTCCATGAAAGGAGAAGGATATGTCTGAGTTCATGTTGAAGATGGAGGAGAGGCCTGAGCTGAAGGACCCTGTTCTGATAGAGGGTCTTCCGGGCATCGGTCAGGTTGGGAAGATCGCTGCCGAGTACCTCATCGAGAGGCTGAAGGCCCGTCGCTTCGCCCTTCTCCACTCCTATGACTTCCCTCCGCAGGTTCTGGTTAAGATGGACGGCGTCGTTGAGAGCATGAGAAACGAGTTCTACTATCACCGGGGCGGCAGCCGGGACCTGATACTGGTCACCGGGAACACGCAGGCCGCCACCAACGAGGGGCAGTACCGGCTTTCTGAGAAGATACTTGATCTGGCAGAGGAGCTCGGCTGCTCCATGATATACACCCTTGGAGGCTTCGGGGTCGGGAGGAATGTGGAGAAGCCCAGGGTCTATGGCGCCGTCAACGACGAAGGGCTCATACACAGCCTTGAGCCGCTGGGCGTTGTTCTGGAGCGCTCCGGCGTGGGACATATCATCGGGGCCTCCGGCCTTCTCCTCGGCCTTGGAAGCCTGAGGGGCATGGCCGGCATATGCCTCATGGGCGAGACATCAGGCTTCTACGTGGACCCCGGCTCTGCAAAGGCGGTTCTGGAGGTGCTTACAAAACACCTCGGGATGGACGTGGACCTTGAAGGGCTTGAAAAGAGGGCGCGGGACATCGAGAAGATGACTGCAGAGGCGGCGGAGATGGAGAAGAGAATACTTGAGGAGATGGGGGCCCTGACGCAGCCTGAGCCCATGCCAGATAAGGACCAGATGCGCTATATCGGTTAGAATGGTCGTATGCTCACAAAACGCATAATCCCCTGTTTGGATGTGAGGGACGGGAGGGTCGTGAAGGGCGTGCACTTCGAAAACCTCAGGGATGCAGGCGATCCTGTTGAGCTCTCCCGCCTCTACAACGAGCAGGGCGCCGACGAGCTGGTCTTCCTCGATATATCGGCCTCGCCCCGCGGCCATGAGACCACCCTTGAGACGGTGACGCGGACCGCGCAGGAGGTCTTCATACCTCTCACCGTTGGAGGGGGCATCCGCTCAACAGAGGATATGCGAAAGGTCCTGAAGGCAGGGGCTGACAAGGTGGGCGTGAACACGGCGGCTGTGAAGGATCCGGAGCTCATCACCGAGGGTGCGAGGAGGTTCGGCACCCAGTGCATCGTCTCTGCCATAGATGCCAAGAGGGTCTATGAGGAGAGGGATGACCGTTATATGGTTGACACGCCCCGGGGACGGTGCTGGTTTGAGGTATATATCTACGGGGGCAGGACACCCACGGGATTGGATGCGGTGGAATGGGCGCGGGAGGTGGAGAGGCGCGGAGCAGGGGAGATCCTGCTCACATCCATGGATGCCGATGGCACGAAGGATGGCTTTGACATTGAGATGACACGGGCCTTCTGCACAGAGACCAGCCTGCCTGTCATCGCCTCCGGCGGCGCAGGGAAGAAGGAGCATTTTCTGGAGGTCTTCAGGGAGACGGGTTGTGACGCTGCCCTTGCAGCCTCCGTGTTCCACTACAGGGAGTACACCCTGCAGGAGATCAAGAGCTATCTTAGGGAGAGCGGCGTGGCGGTGAGAGATTGAGGCCGAGGATTGCCGTAATCGACTTTGGAGCTGGCAATCTGATGAGCATCTCCAAGGCTCTGGAGCATCTGGGAGCGGAGGTTGCGGTCACCGCCGATGGGGATGTGATAAAGGGCTCTGACGGCGCTGTGCTGCCTGGTGTGGGGGCCTTTTACGACGCCATGCGCCAGATCGAGCACCTCAGGGACATCATCGGTGGTCTGGAGGACAGGCCCCTGCTGGGGATATGTCTGGGCCTGCAGCTCCTGTTCACAGAGAGCGAGGAGGGCGGGAGGAACCCTGGTCTCGACGTCATCAGGGGCAGGGTGGTGCGATTCGGCGGCGATGTGAAGGTGCCCCATATGGGATGGAACTCGGTCCACATCCGCAGGGACACACCCCTCTTCAAGGGCATCAGGGACGGCTCTTACTTCTATTTTGTCCACTCCTACTACGCCATTCCAGAGGAGGATGTCACGGCCGCCACAACGCCCTATGGCGTGGAGTTCCCCTCGGTGGTTGTGAAGGACAATGTCTTTGCAACACAGTTCCATCCTGAGAAGAGCGGGGCCGCAGGTCTGCAGCTCCTTCGCAACTACCTCGATGTCGTCGTTAATTCGAAAAGTATTTAAATAATTATTTGTTCACCTCTTTAAGAGGACTATGAGGCAGGACTACATCTATATGGGCATGTTCCTGATAATATTCGGGGTGTACACATGCTTCGTATACCTGCCTGTGCCCTGGAACCAGACAAGCCCGGAGCGGCTCTCCATCGCCAAGGTGCACTCACTCTGCGCGACCAACCCCGCAGCCCTCTCAGGCCTGATCAGAAGCTGCACCACCTATGAGGCCGCATACATCGCGCTCCTCCTCACCATTGGCGCAGGCGCCGTCATATTCATCCAGGGCTCCCTGAAACCAAGCATCCACGAAGAGAGACGTAGAGCCCGAGAGAACAGCAGGAAGGACAGGGCATAAGCGATAGAAGGCCCCCCGAGCTCAGAGACAAAGGACATCCCCTGCTAAAGACGCAGGGGCTCAGCGGTCTTTCTTGAATGTCTCCTCAATGGCACCGATTACAGGGTTGTGAAGACCTTTCAAAACCCACAAAAGTTCCTCTTCATCGACCTAACAGACACCTATCTCCCTCATGACATGAAGTTAATGTGGGTGGATATATTAAATAAATAGGGCGCTCAAAGATAATGTGAGCATATGCCGTGCCGAAGACGGTTCATGGAAGATGTTGGATATGAAAAAAATTGACTGGAGATGGATTATCAATTCAGGCGTCACTTTCTCCTTTATTATCTTTTTATCTTGGGTATTTTTCCACGCTTATAGAGAATCTCAGATTATTCCCGGTTCTCTTTCACC
>RFHW01000189.1 GCA_003695745.1 Methanobacteriota archaeon
CAGATAAAGGAGCTTGAGGCAGAGGTCAAAAAGCTGAAGGAGAGGGGATAGAGGGCTGCTGCAGCCCCCTTTATACTGCCGGCGCAATCCCACAGTAACATATTTATATCACCTGTTTCTGATGTGACCTTTAATCTCTTCTCTTTTTGGAGGAAATTTAACGATGGATACAGATGAAGGGCAGCAAAAGAGATTCTATGCTGTGAGGACGACCATAGGGCAGGAGAAGAACGCCGCCACCATGATATACTCCAGACTGGGGAAGATGGACCTGGGGATACAGTCCATACTGGTCACGCCAGAGCTGCGCGGCTATATCGTGATAGAGGCCGACGATGCAACAGAGATAGAGAAGGTGCTGCCCGGCATCTCCCATATCAGGGGCATTGTGGAGGGGAACATGGAGATCGGGGAGATCGAGAAGTTCCTTGAGCCCGTGTCAGCGGTGGCCAAGGTGAATCTGGGCGACATCGTGGAGTTCACATCAGGGCCCTTCAAGGGCTCCCGCGCCCGTGTGACAAAGGTGGATGAGGCGAAGGAGGAGATAACGGTGGTCCTCTTCGAGGCCACAGTCCCGATCCCGGTGACAGTGTCAGGCAGCGACATCAGAGTGGTGGTGAAGGAGGACTGAAAGGAGATGGCCATAAAGATAGATGCCCTTGTAGAAGGCGGGAAGGCCACAGGCGGCCCACCACTGGGCCCGGCGTTAGGCCCTACAGGGATCAACATCAACCAGATAGTGAGCGCCATCAATGAGAAGACCAGGGACTTTGAGGGGATGAAGGTGCCTGTAAAGATAATCGCCGACCCGGTGAAGAAGACCTTTGAGATCGAGGTGGGGACGCCGCCTGCAAGCGCCCTCATCCTGAAGGAGCTGGGCATTGAGAAGGGCTCAGCCGCGGCAAGGACAGACCACGTGGGCGACCTCACCGTTGAGCAGGCTCTCAAGATAGCGAGGATGAAAAAGGAGAGCATACTCGCCTCCTCGCCGGAGGCGGCGGTGCGGGAGATCGCAGGGACATGCCTTTCCATGGGCATCACCATAGACGGCAAACCGGCGAAAGAGTTCCAGAAGGCGGTCTCAGAAGGGGCTTACAAGGAAGCATTCAAAGACGCGGAGTGGTGAAGTTAATGGTTACTACAGAGGAGATTGTGAAGGCTGTAGGAGAGGTCAAGAAGGCGCCTAAGAGGAAGTTCCGCCAGACCGTTGACCTCGTTGTGAACCTGAAGAACCTGGACATGAACAGGCCAGAGAACAGGATCGACCAGGAGGTCGTGCTCCCGGAAGGCCGCGGGAAGGATGTGAGGATCGCCCTCTTTGCAGAGGGGGAGCTCGCCCACCAGTCCAAGAAGATCGTTGACACCGTGCTGTCAAAGGACGAGATAGAGGCCCTTGCCAAGGACAAGAAGAAGGCCAAGGCCTATGCTGAGAGGCACAGCTTTTTCCTTGCCCAGACAGATCTGATGGCCCTCATCGGCAAGAGCCTTGGCCCGGTCTTAGGCCCAAGAGGCAAGATGCCAAGACCTGTCCCGCCTAACATGGACATCAAACCCCTCGTGGAAAGGCTGAAGAAGACTGTGAGGATCCGAACAAAGGACAAGCTCACCTTTCATCTGCCAGTGGGGACCGAGGACATGGATGACGCGGCGATTGCAAGGAACGTGGAGGCCGTGCTCAATGTCCTTGAAAATAGGTTCGGGAAAGGGGCCCACAACATAAGGTCCGTCTATCTCAAGACCACCATGGGCCCGAGCGTCAGGCTGGAGGGGGTGTAAGGGATGGCCCACGTCGCCCAGTGGAAGAAGGACGAGGTAAAGGAGATGAGCAGGCTCCTTTCAGAATACCCTGTTGTGGGGATAGTTGACCTTGGGCCTGTTCCAGGGAGGCAGATCCAGAGGATCAGGGAGTCCCTGCGGGGCGAGGCGCTTCTTCGCATGTCCCGGAAGAGGCTCATGGCCCACGCCATCAAAAAGGCCTCAAGGGAAGGTCTTGAAGGGCTTCTGGACTATCTCACAGGGCAGCCGGGCTTCATATTCTCAAAGACAAACCCCTTCAGGATATACAAGGATCTTGAGAAGAACAAGACCATGGCACCTGCAAAGCCCAACTCCACAGCCCCATCGGACATCTCTGTCTCAAAGGGGGACACGCCCTTCCCGCCCGGACCTATCCTGAGCGAGCTCCAGCAGGCAGGCATCCCGGCGGCCATACAGGGCGGCAAGGTGGTGATAAAGGAGGACAAGGTCCTTGTCAGGGCCGGGGAGAAGATAAGCCCTGCAGTGGCAAATGCCCTGGCCAGGCTGGAGATAGAGCCTGTGGAGGTGAAGCTCAGGCTCCTTGCAGCCTATGAGGACGGGGTCGTATACCCGCCAGAGATACTCGCAGTGGACTCCCAGAAGATCCTCTCAGACATGGCAGCGGCATATCAGCAGGCCGTCAATCTATCGGTGAACTCAGGCTATCCCACAAAGGAGACGGCGCCCCTCATACTGGCGCAGGCAGCCCTCCGGGCAAGGAACCTCGCCGTGAACGCCGGCATATATGCAAAGGACGTTATAGAGGCTATCCTCTCCATGGCCCAGTCAAAGGCCCTGGCCATAGAATCCCTCACCCGGGATAAGGTTGCCGAGAAGATGAGGGCGCTCGAATCAGAGGCATCAGCGCCCGCCGCTCCAGAACCTGCGTCTGAAGAGAGGCCCCCTGAGGAAGCCGCGGCCGCCAAAGAGGAGGAAGCTTCAAAAGAGGAGAGAACAAAAACCCCCATCACCGCCATCAAAGGGCTTGGGGCCAAGACCGCTGAAAAACTTGAGGCCGCAGGCATAAAGACGGCTGAAGACCTCTTGAAGGCTGATCTGGAGCAGCTCACCAAAGACACAGGGATCAAGGAAGAGACATTGAAAAAATATTTAAGCGAGGCAGAAAAACTAACGGAGGTGAAATAAGAATGGAATATGTTTACGCTGCAATGCTCCTCCACTCTGCTGGAAAGGACATCACAGAGAAGGGGATCACAGAGATACTGAAGGCCGCAGGCATCGAGGCCGACGAGGCCAGAGCAAAGGCCCTTGTGGCAGCCCTTGAGGATGTCAACATAGACGAGGCCATAAAGACAGCGGCCGTGGCGGCAGCGCCTGCAGCCACCGCGCCGGCGGCTGCCGGAGCAGAACCCTCTGGAGAAGCCGCCCCCGCAGAGGAGGCCCCGGCAGAAGAGGAGGAAGAGCCAAGCGAAGAAGAGGCCCTTGCAGGTCTCGGAGCCCTCTTCGGCTAAAGACAGGAAAGAAACATGGAAGGGAGAGACCCAATCTCCCTTGCCCTTTTATTTTTTTAGCCGGTGCGGATGTTCACCTGCGGGCTGTAGATGTTGATCTGCTCGCTTAGAAGCTTTTCCTTCACCGCATCAAACCGAAAGACAGCCACCTCAACCCCGTTTGCAATGAGGCGCAGCTCCCATATATAGCTGTGGCCATTCTGGGTCTCTGACTTGATAAGCAGCGGCTCGCCTTCGGTATGGGGATATCGGTCATAGATCCTTTTGATATTGGGGCTCTGCTCTATGGCGAGTTTGACGGCGTAGTTGTTGCTGGCATAGACGTCCCGTGTGTACTTGTCCACATAGTACTCTGCAAAATCCTTCTGCGTCCCATTTGGACCGGTTATGTTGAAATAGACCACGTAGGCGTCGC
>RFHW01000190.1 GCA_003695745.1 Methanobacteriota archaeon
CTTTCACGGGAGGAGCTTAGAAAACAGCTCATGGAGAAATTCAAGGTGAAGGAGCCGGACCGCGAGCAGATAAAGAGCATTGTGAACAAGTTCTACGAAGAATGATTACATCACATTCAAAGGAGCGGCGAACAGAGGGATATAGATGGAGGAATCAAAATTTAAGAATTTCTTGATAGATGAACTAACAAAATTTAAAAATGAAACCGATTTTGAGAGGAAAAAAGAGATTATAAAGAAGATAGATGAAGTTTTGTTTCGGGAATATGTCATCCCAAAGAAACGAGAAAGAACTTTTAATGACGAAATTTTGGATGCGTGGGAAGGGACACTTCTACAAGTTCATGATTACGGTATTGAAAGAATTATTACCGAGCAAGAGATTTTAGACATGCTTGAAGACTTAAAACAGAACAAGGTTAACTACAATAATTTAGGAAAATATTGGAAACTTAAATATGATTAATTCTGTGTGATTGTGGAAGAAAAGAGCTGTGATATGGGGGTTCAGGTCTTTGGCTTTAGCCTTTTTTCCTGCCAAAAAGCCCTGAAAGCAGCCTTGAGACGATGTCCTCCTTATGACCCTCTGCAGGCCCGTATTTGTTATCGCTGATGTCACGGGCAAGCTTTGTAATCGCCTTCGCCGCATCCGAATAGGGTTTCACCAACACAAGCGGCTCACGGTAGGATGCGGCCTTCTTGATCTCCCGATCCTCGGGCACAACTGCAATGACGTCGGCCTCCAGGAGCGCCTCAATCTCCTCGATCTTCAGATCCTCCTCATCATAGGTGACGCGGTTCACCACAACACCGAGAAGATGGCCATCAAGCTCCTCATAGGTCGCCTTGACCTTCATGGCATCCGCCACAGAGGCGATCTCAGGGTTCACCACAAGGAGCATCTCCTGCGCCACAGCCAGGGCGCTGAGCGAGGCGCCGAGACCTGCCGGGGCGTCTATAATCAGGAGATCGGTCTCAGCCTTTTCAAGGAGCTCTCTCAGGACATCGCCCAGCCTGGACTGGTCAGCAGACCGAAGACCCTCCAGGGATGTGCCGCAGGGCACCACCTTAAGCCCGCCCGGCCCGTCATATATGGCTTCCATGATGTTTGCCTTGCCGGCAAGCACATCGTGGAGGGACACACCCGCCCCGTCCAGTCTGAGCCTGAGCTCCACATTCGCCATCTCAATGTCAGCGTCCAGGATGGTCACTTTCTTACCGAGCTGCGCCAAGGCAACAGCAAGGTTTATGCTCACAGATGTCTTTCCAACCCCGCCTTTACCCGATGCGATTACAAGAGACTCACCCATAGAACTCACTTAATTAATCTAACCCCCATTTATTTAACCTTTTCCCATCAAAAGGCATTGTATGTATCCTGGTGTGGCTTTTCCCTGCTCCCTCTCACGGTTTATCCTTCTCAGGGCCTTCTCCCTTTTTCTTTTCACCGTTTTTTTCAGGGCCTCCAAGTCAACAAGACCGGGATCGGCCTCTGCATAGCCTCTCTGCACCGCGTCCCTGAGCATGCCCCAGCCCATGAGGTTCCGGGCGATCACCGTGGAATAGCCTTCCGGAGAGCCGATGGAGCCCACTGAGAGGTCTGCAAGCTCTGCCGTGTAGTCGCCGCAGAGATGGCAGGAGGGCATAAGCGCGTCTTCCAGTTGGCTGACAGGCCTTGATTCCTTCTCCCTCCCAGAAGCTGTGAACATGCCGCGGGTCACATCCATCTTCTTTATGGCCTCCGGTTCCTTCAGATGAGGCAGGAGCCTCCTGTATATGAAGTTCCCGGAGCAAAAGAGGCCGATGGTGTATATCTTGAGGTCTGAGTATGGTGAGAATCCTGCGTTGTAGAGTATGCCGTACTCCATGTTCCGTATGGCCCGGATATGGCATCCCACGTCCACCACAGCTACGCTCTTTATATCCTCCCTGCGAAAGACCCTTCCAAGCTCATCGGCGTTTGGAGAGGGGCTGTATTTGCTGCCTCTGGAGCTGGCAAGCCCGTCTTTGGAGGTGACTATACGCGGGATGGGCCTCCATTTTTCGTCTCTTTCCACCACCACCGCGGCGTCGATCTTCCCCCGGTCCAGGACGGCCGAGAGGATGGCTGTCACTGCCCCTCCGTCCTGAGCCTTTTCCCTGACCTCCTCATCAGCGGCTCTCACAGCCTTGACCTCGGTGTAGGGGCCGATTATCGGGTCCCCTTCTGTCTTTCCAAAGACCTGGGAGGGGTCGAAGCCCGCCCTCATTGGACAGTGGTCATAGCAGTTTGAGCAGCCCTTCACACAGGAGCCAACAAGCCTTGGGATGGCGCCTTCATAGTCCAGCTCGATCCTGTCGCAGAACCCTGAGCAGGCTCCGCAGAGGACGCAGAAGCCGGGGTCTATGACCTCCTTCTTCAGCTCATGGAACATGGTCTCATCCATCGCCGCCATCCTCCGCAACGCCCCTGAGGACCTCACCTTTGAAGTGGTCAACACCCATCCGCCTGATGATCTTCCCAATCCGCTCCCTCCCCTCAGCATATCTTTCAAAATAGGCGAAGGTGTTCTCAAGGATCTGGAAAAGCCCTTCTTCAGAGACGACATCCGCTATCTTCATTCCCAGCTCAGGTATCCTGCCCGACTTGCCTCCCACGGTGATGGAGAATCCTGACCTCTCTGCCACAAGGGCCCTGCTTGGGCAGTTCTTTATGCACCATCCGCAGTGTATGCACCTGTCGTGGTCTATGACGGGCGCCTCCCCTTCAGACTGTGTTATGGCATCTCCCCTGCAGAGCCTTGCGCAGACACCGCATTTGATGCAGCTCTCCTCTACAAGCCGCGGGGTCATGGCCCCTGTAACACCGAAGTCGTTTATAGCGGGGTTTGAGCAGGAGTTTGGGCAGCCTGAGATGGACATCTTGAACTTCGTCGGCGTCTGCCGCCCATAGTACTTCTGGGTGAGCTTTGTGCAGAGCTCATCCACATTATAGAGGGCGTAGGGGCATCGCTCCGTGCCTGCGCATGCCACAACAGCCCTCACCTTGCGCCCGCATGAGCCAGGGGGCAGCCCGGCCATCTCCAGCTCTGCAGAGACATCCTTTGCATTCTCAAACCTTATCCATGGCACCTCCACGCCCTTTCGGGTGGTTATGATAATCTTCCCCCTTCCCTCTCTCTCTGCAATGTCCGCCAGCTTCCGGAGCTGCTCAGAGCTCAGATAGCCGGGGCAGACCAGGAGCCTCAGCGTCACATACTCCTTCTGTTTCTGCGCAAGTATCCCCTCGCCGCCGCGCAGCTTTGTCATGCCCTCTCCTTCACCTCCACAGGCCCCTTACTCTCGCCCGCCGCTCCTGCGCCGTTGGCGTTGACAAGGATCCGGGCAACCTCTGGCCTTGTGAACTCCGGTGGCAGAAGCTCCCCTCTGCTCAGGAGCTCCCTCACCTTTGTGCCGCTCAGGAAAACCCTGCTGTCAGGGCTGTGTGGGCATGTCTTGAGAGATGCCATGTGCCCGCAGCCTCTGCAGTAGAAGACGTGCTCGAAGAAGAGTGGCACGATCCCGATCTCACAGGGCTCGAAGTCATAGAATATCCTCTGGGCGTCAAAGGTGCCGTAATAGTCTCCCACGCCTGCATGGTCCCTGCCAACTGTGAAGTGGGTGCAGCCGTAGTTCTTCCTCACAAGGGCATGGAACACCGCCTCCCGCGGCCCGGCATATCTCATGGCGGCCGGGAACACCCCCAGCACCGTCCGCTCAGCAGGGTAGTAGTTGTCCACCAGCGCCCTGTAGCACTTCATCCTCGTCTCTGCAGGTATGTCGTCCTCCTTTGTCTCACCCACAAGAGGGTGTATGAAGAGGCCGTCCACCATCTCAAGGGCGCATTTGGTGATGTACTCGTGGGCCCGGTGCATGGGGTTGCGTGTCTGAAAGCCCACCACCGTCTTCCAGCCCCTGTCTGAGAAGATCCGGCGTGTATCAGACGGGTCAAGCCGGTATCCCCTGTAGTCACTGTAAACCCTTCTTTTCACAAGGTCTATCCTGCCGCCGAGGAGGATGTCGCCCTGCTGGAGCAGGCGTCTCACACCGGGATGGGCCGGGTCAGATGTCTTATACACAAGCTCTGCCTCTCTCTCCTTGTCATAGGTGTATTTCTCCTCAAGATGGAGGATGGCAAGGGACCCCTCTGCCCCTCCGCTGCCCACAAGAGCGATGTCATCGCCTTCTTTCAGGCGGGAGGCCTCCTCAGAGCGCACCGGCAGGGTTATGGGCAGGGTCCAAGGGATATAGCTTGCAAGGAACATCTCCTCCACGACCTTGGTGTAGTCATCGCTTGTCATGAACCCTTCCAGAGGGCTGTATGCGCCTGTTGCTATGAGCTCTGCGTCAAGGACGGCCCTGTGGCCCAGCCTGATCCTCTCCAGCCCCTGGAACTCCTCTGGCTCGCCCTCTAACACCCTGTTAACGAGGCGCCCGCCATGTGGTTTGATCGTCTCCATGTCCTTTCATCACCTTCCCGGGGTCCTTGTCTGGAGCTCGAAGGTCTCCACATTCCCCCTGGCATCCTTAAGGGTCCATATGATACGGTCCCCTTTCACCCTCGGCTTTAGGCTTGCCCCATATAGCGCCAGCGGATAGGGCAGCCTTGTCTCGATCGCCCTCATGGGACATGCCTTGACACAGACCATGCAGTCCCAGCAGTCCCGGGGCTCTCTGATATAGGCCTTCCCTGTGTCCCTGTTCAGGGCCATCAGGTCCCCGGGGCAGAGCTTCTCGCACTGGGGCTCATCCATGTGTCTGCAGCCGTTGCACCTCTTCAGATCCACAACCACGGTCATCGCGCCGCCGCCTCCACGATCTTTTCCTCCGGCCCAGTCTCTCTGTAGGGCCGCTCTATCATCTCTATCCTGCCTGTTTTGAGGTTTCTGCGGGAGTTCACGAAGCAGCGCCAGCGCCTGTCATCCCTCTCCGGATAGTCCGTCCTTGTGGTGAACCCAGGCCACCGCGTCTCCTTCCTGTAGAGGAGATGATGTATGAGTGCCTCTGCCACATCGATCCGGTCGATGACCTCATGGGCGAGACCGAGCTCATGAAGGTCCCTGGAGAGGAGATACCCGGTCTGTCTCTTCAGCTTTCCAATCTCCCGCAGGGCGATCCTGAGCTTCACCTCATCGGTCTCATAGAAGGTCTTTATCCCGCCGGCATACTCGTCCATCACCTTCTGAAGCCGCTCCTCCATCTCTGCAGGGGTCACGCCCTCCTTCCCGGCCTCATATCTTCTGAGGGGGGCAAAGACCCGTTTTTCCTCTTCTCTCAGGAACTCCTCATTCAATGTTGGCCGCTCCCTCTTCATCGCATGTTTCACTGCCGAGCGCGCCGCGATCGCCGCCTCTGCCCAGCAGCCGCTCACGAATTTATAGGGGGCGCCGCCTGCCACGTCCCCTGCTGCAAAGAGGCCGGGTATCGTTGTCTCCCGGTCTCTGTTTATCCAGTATCCTGCCTGTGCATGGCCGCCTGTGATATAGGGCTCTGTGCAGCATATCTCCACTGGCTCCTTGCCGGGGTCTATGTCGTTTGCGGCCCAGTAGAGCACGATGTGGGGGTACATGTTCAGATAAGATGCCTTTAGCTCCCGCACCTGCTCCGGCGTAAGGTGGGTGGTGTCCATGTAACAGGGTCCGCGTCCCTCCTTGGTCTCGATGGTCGGGCCAAGGGACCTGATGCAGGTGGGGGCGCTGTTGCCGCCCAGATGGCTGTATCGCGTCACCATGAACTCCTCCCCAAGGGCGTTCACCTGCTTGGCGCCAAAGCCGAGGGCGAGGGTGCCTGTGGGGGCTATGGCGTCCTTGGTCCTGAGGGCCACAAAGCGCATCTCAAAGCTCGTCATCTCGGCGCCTGCCCTGAGACCCATGGCATAGCCTGCGCCTGTGTTGAAGGGCGGGTACCAGATCTTGTGATGGGCTGAGCCGTCGTTGTTGGGCTTGTATAAGCCGGAGGCCCCGCCTGTGGCAACTATCACGGATTTTGCCTGCGCCACATAGAACTCGCCGTCTCTGAGGCCGAAGCCTGCCGCGCCGGCGATCCTGCCCTGGTCAAGGAGCAGGTTCGTGACCACCACCCTGTTGTAGACCTCTGCACCGGCGTCTCTTGCCGCCTTTGCGAGGATGGGTTTCAGGGACTCGCCGTTTATCTTGATGTTCCATCTGCCCCGTGCCTGATAGTTCCCGGATTCGTCTTTTAATATGGGAAGCCCCCAGCCTTCAACCTTCTTCACGGTCCTGTTCAGCTCCTCTGCTATTGAGCGGACGAGATCCTCCCGCACGAGGCCCATGGCATCATTCTTCACATACTCAACAAAGGTCTCCGGTGTCTCGCCGGGGTTGATGTAGGCGTTTATGGCGTTCATCCCTGCTGCGAGGCAGCCGCTGCGCTCTATGTGGCCCTTTTCAAGGATCACCACCTTCAGGTCGGGGTTCTGCTCCTTGGCTTCCACGGCTGCGTAGCAGCCTGCTGTGCCTCCGCCGATTATGAGGATGTCTGTCTCTATTTTCTTCATCTTCACCGCCTAATTTCTATATTTTAGAAACTTGCTTTCCATTTTATAGAAAGAAACCATATATAAAGCTTTTGATTTACTCTCAGGAAAGGTTTTTAGGAGAAGCCCCACACCATAAAGGATATGTGCATCCTGAGCGAGAAAGTTAAAAACAGGTGTCTTCTTTGATAGAGTTCAAAGGCGTTACAAAGCGGTTTGGAGAGATCACTGCCCTGAAGGGCATCGACCTGAAGATAGAGACAGGCGAGATATTCGGCATAGCAGGACCCAACGGAGCAGGCAAAACAACCCTTGTAAGGATGCTCTGCGCCGCCCTGCACCCTGATTCCGGAGCCGTGTTCGTGAACGGCGTCAACGTCTCGGAGAACGAGGTGCTCGTGAAGCGCTATATAGGCTATCTCCCTGAGGAGCCAAACCTCTATGAACGGCTCACAGCGCGAAGATTCCTCCAGTTCTTCGGAAGGCTATACGACCCGGATATCGGGGAGGAGCGCATCAAGGAGGTGCTCGGTCTCGTGGGTCTGCTGGACCGGGCAGAAAGCCCCATATCCACCTTTTCAAAGGGCATGAGACACCGCATATCCCTTGCAAGGGCGATCCTTCACGACCCCCCCATCTTGATCCTTGACGAGCCCACCATGGGCCTTGACCCGGCCGTTGCAACGGCCATCAGAGACCTCGTATACTCCATGAAAGGCGAGAAGACCGTTGTCCTCTGCACCCATTACATGGACGAGGCCGAGAGGCTCTGCGACAGGATGGCCATACTCAACCAGGGCAGGGTCGTGGCGCTCGGCACGCCTGAAAGGCTGAAAGAAGACGTTTCAAAGACCCTTGGAAAGGAGGTCACCCTTGATGAGGCCTTTGTCCATTACACGAGGTGAAAGGGCGTTGCAGACACTCTTCAAGGAGGAGATAACCTCGGTCATATCCAACAAGAGGTATATGCTCAGCCTCATCCTCCAGCTCCTCCTGCTCTTTGCAATCCTCCCGGTCTTCGGCTCCTTCCTCTCCACAGGCAGGATATCTATCACAACCCCGGCGCTCAACGAGTTCATACCCCTTGGCGTGGTGGACGAGTCATCCAGCTCCGCCTATCTGAGAAGGGCGCTGGAGGCTAACACAAAGCTAGAGACCGTCTATCTGGACAGATACGATGAGTCGGCCCTCAAAAGCGGTAAGGTTGCAGGGATACTCATCATCCCACGGGACTATGACGAATCCCTGAACAAGGTGCTTGTGGTGCGCCTCATCACCTATGGCCCCGGCATAAAAGAAGGCGCCGTCTACGATGCCCTCTATCCATCTGTGGCAGAGGCTTCGGCGATGCTCACAGAGAAGAGGAAAGAGGCCTTCGGCGTCTCCATCGAGGACCCGGTGAAGATCGAAAAACGCTTTCTGAGCCCTGTTGTGGTTACAGAGGGTGGGAGCAGGTTCTCAGGTTTTTTCCTGAGCTATCTCGTGCCGCTCATGCTCTTCTTCCCCATATTCATGGTGGGAAGCATCATCCTTGACAGCGTCGTGGGCGAAAGAGAGAAGAAGACCGTGGAATCCCTCCTGGCAGCCCCCATAAAGCGGAGCTGGCTCGTGTACTCCAAGTTCCTCTCAGCCTCTTTTTTTGTCCTCCTCCAGCTGCTCCTCTGGCTTGCAGTGTTCAATCTATATGGCGTGCCCCTCCATAATCAGGGGCTCATCATAGCCATTGTGATGATCATAGACTCCGCCATCATAGCAACAGCCCTCCTGCTCGCATTCTACTCGCGCACCGTGAAAGAGGCGAACATCGCCCTCATGCTCCTGTACACGGTGGTCTTCGTCTCCCTCATAGTCTCTCTCAGCATCAGGTATTTTGACCGCGGGCTTCTGGCCACACCATTCACCATCGTGTCCTCCCTTGTGGTGGGCGACAGGACAGGGCTTCTCTTCTGGCCTGCAGCCCTTCTCATCTACACAGGGCTCGTCCTCGCCATCAACGTCAGGTTCGTGGAGCGCGACGACATAATATTCGGTCCGCGGCCGACCGTCCAGAGGCTCCTTGAGGACCTCGCCCTCTGGCTCTTCTCCACAGGGCGCGCCGGATACATCTACCTCACCCTCGTCTTCGGGGCCTTTGCCATAGTCTACTCCACAGTCCTGGAGGCTGCCCTCGGCATATCCGTCGTCTTCGCCTTCGGGGTCACCAACCTCCTCATACCGCTCTTCGCCTTTGTGGAGGAGGCTGTGAAGCCTGCCGGGCTCTATTTCCTTGCCCGGAGACGGAGGCTGAAGAGGGGCGAGGCCCTTCTCCTTGGAGCCCTTTCAGGATTCATGTTCTTTGCCCTTGAAAGCGCGGTCTTCGCCTTCGCCACCTATTATCTCTTCCCCTCCCGGCTCCTTGACATCCTGAGGATGCGCATCGCAGTGACGCTCCCGATCCATGTGGCAGGCTCCGCCATAGTGGGATACGGCGTTGCAGAGAGAAGATACTTCGCCGCCGCAGTCCTCGCTGCCACAGCGGTGCACACCCTGTTCAACCTTGCCGTCACAGGAGGTGTGCTGTGAACCCTGTTCTTGCAAGAAAGGAGCTGGACGACATAGTTTCAGAGAGGCTCTACATATTCGCCTTCATCGCCCAGATTGTCATTGTAATGGGCATCCTCTATGCAGCCCTCCTCTACACATCGGTGGCGGCTCCCCAGACAACCACTTTCGTCCAGACCGAGAGGCCGGGGCTCGGCGTCATAGGGCAGGATAGGGAGATCACCTCCCAGCTTGAGGAGGACCTAGAGCTTGTAACGATCCAAGGCGATCCCTCTGAGCTGGCTATGAGCGGGAGGCAGGAGGCTCTGGCCCAGCGCATAATAGATGACCACGGTCTGGTGGGC
>RFHW01000191.1 GCA_003695745.1 Methanobacteriota archaeon
CGGCCTCCTTCTCCTCAAGCCCTTCCTCTGCTAGAAAGGTGTGCTCAGGATATTCTCTTCTGATGGCTGCGACAATGGCCTTTTGAGCCCCTCTGTCCACGGCGGTCACATAGTCGAAGGCCCGTTTCTTGTCGATGTCATCCTTTGAAAGATGGCCGAGACCATCCAGTATGAGCTGTCCCGCTTCTTTTGCCGCCTCCACCGCTGTTTCCAGAAAGGCCTTTTTTTCAGCCGTCATCCCTGCAGAGCCCCATGAAATTCCTGAATATCTGCGGCCCCTTTGGCGTGTGCTCGACCTCGGGATGGAACTGGACGCCGAAGACAGGGTGGTCCCTGTGCCTCATGGCCTCCACCTGGCAGGTCTCGGAGTGGGCAAGCCTTATGAATCCCTCTGGCATCCTCTTCACCTCGTCCTTATGGGACACCCATGCCCGGAAGCTCGGCCCGGTTCCCTGGAGGAGCGCATCCTCGTCATCCACTATGATCTCTGACTCTGCATACTCGCCTATCTCAGCCTCTTTCACCTCGCCTCCGAAGGCCTTGGCGATGAGCTGGTGGCCCAGACATATGCCGAGGAGCGGCACCTCCCTGTAAAAGGCCTTGATGATGGCCTGTGAGTTCCCTGTTTCCTCAAGGAAGGGGCCGCCGCCTATGACGATTGCGTCAGGCTCCATGGCACGGAGCTCCTCAGGTGTTATGTCGTTCTTCAGCAGCCTTGCATCCGCCCCAAGATACTTGAGGGTGCGGTAGATGCGGTGGTTGTACTGTCCTCTGTTGGCTATTACGGCGATCATCCCTTGAATCTCCTTTTCAGCTCCTCTGCATATTCCTCTTCTTTTATCCCTGCCCCTTTAAGCTCTTTTTCCGCCTCAGCCCTGCCGGCGGATCTCCCGGCTATGAGCCGGATGGTCTCCTGCACCTCCCATGGGAATATCACCCATGCAGGGGTCTCAAGGAAATAGATGTCAGGGACAAGCTTTGTATGTGGTTTCATGGCAAGGGTTGCGACGGTGACCTGGGCTGCGCCTTTGTCAAGGACATGCCTCTTTGCGGCGATAAGGCTTCCTCCGGTGTCAGATATGTCGTCCACAAGGATCACCCCCCTGCCCTTGACATCCCTCTGAAGGGGCGTGGTGATCTCAGGGGAGGGGTCTCTCACATCTATGTCCCTGTAGAATCTGACGGCCATGGTGGCCACATCCCCTGCTCCCAGCAGGTCTGAGAGTATCCTCAGCGGCACGAGCCCGCCTCTTGAAAGACCGATGAGCATATGGCCCTCGAGCCCCTGTCCTCGGATCCTCTCTGCAATCTCCCTGCAGCCCTGCTCAACATCCTCCCATGTAAGCCTAAGATACTGCAACGTCCCCACCTTCCAGGGCGAGGGTTCGCCTCTGCCTTAGAAAGACCACCCTGCCGCCTTTTTCAAGGACCCTTCTCCTCAGCTCCCGATCATTTGTGCACACAACCGTCCCCTTCTCTGTGATTGCAAGTATGGCACTGTCAGGGTCCTCAGCCTCTACAGACACCTTTTTCATGCCCTCTGCGAGCTGGAGCGCCACCTTCGCGGCCTTCCGCACCTTGAGGCTGCCTTTCTGTGAAAGGGTCTTGAGCTCTCTCAGCACCTTATCTGGGATGACTGCCTCATATCCTGCCTCCAGAAGCCTGTCCAGCTCTGAGAGGATGTCCACCTTGAACTGAAAGGGCACCATCAGGAAGTTGGTGTCCAGAATCACCTTCACAGGGGGGCGATTCATTTCACTATCCCGTAGCCGATGAGCCTCCACCGTGTCCCTATCCTCCTTGAAACAGCCACCCTGGAGCCCTTCTCAGCCACTGTGGGGAGCTTGAGCCTGATCTCCACCTCATCCTTCCTTGCTGAGGTGACGATGCCCACGGTGGTCGTGGTGAGTATGTTCAGCATCAGGGGCTCGTTGGTCCTGATCGCCTCCACCTCAAGCTCCTCTTTTGTCCCCACAACCCTCTTCAGAAGATGGATCTCAAGGAGGAGGCTGTCCACCTCAGGCGGCAGCACCCCCGGCTTGCTGAGCATCCTTCCGCTGAGGCCGTCAGACTTTGTGAGAGAGGGGTCAAGGAGGGTGCCAACGCCCACAAGGCCGCCGGGGTATATCTTCTTCGTGCTCTTCCCGCCTGCGATAAGGCTCTCCACCTTTGTGAGGATGGGCCTGCGGACGGTGCGGTTCTCCTCCTGATACTGGAATCCCGGTCTGATCTCCACCTCATCGTCCACTGAGAGCACTCCCTGCACAAGGGAGCCTCCCACCACGCCTCCCACCATGTTCTCCGGCCTTGTGCCCGGCTTGTTTATGTCAAAGGAGCGGGCGATAAGCATCTTAGGCGGTTTGTCCCTGTCCCTTTTGGGCGTGGGGATCGTCCTCTCTATCTCCTGTATGAGGAGGTCTATGTTGGTGCCGTGCTGGGCTGCCACAGGCACGATGGGCGCGTCCTCTGCCACCGTCCCTTTCAGGAACTCCTTGATCTGCTCATAGTTCTCCTTCGCCTTCTCAGGCGGGACGATGTCTATCTTGTTCTGCACCACCACGACCTTCTTCACACCGATCACATCAAGGGCCATGAGATGCTCCTTTGTCTGGGGCTGCGGACAGGGCTCGTTGGCGGCTATGACGAGGAGGGCGCCGTCCATGATAGCGGCGCCTGAGAGCATGGTGGCCATCAGCGTCTCATGCCCTGGCGAGTCCACGAACGAGACGGTGCGAAGCACTGTTGTCTCAGAGCCGTCCACCGGGCATTTCTTCTCTGTTGTGTAGCACTCTGGCTCGCTGCATTTGGGGCATTTCCTGAAGGTGGTGTCGGCGTAGCCAAGCCTTATGGATATGCCCCGTTTCAGCTCTTCAGAATGGACGTCTGTCCAGACGCCGGAAAGGGCCTGTGTGAGGGTGGTTTTGCCATGGTCCACATGGCCCACCATCCCGATGTTTATCTCTGACTGCCCTATCCTCACCAACCCCCTATTTCGAGAGAAGCTCCTCTATGGCCTTTTTCCCTCTTTTCACGATCACTGCATTCACCTGAGCGATCTCAGGGGTGACAACGTTGCCTCTTATGAGCTTTCTCTTCACAACGCCCCGCTCTCTCTGGCGGTATCCTCTGCCCTTTCCCATGAGCACCCTTGTGCGGACAGCGCCGTGGACATCGGGCTTCATGGGTGTGCCATCCCTGTCGCTCCCTCCGGTTATCTTTATCTCATAGCCTGTGAGGCCGATCTTGCTCCCTGCTATCTTCTCGCCTATCCTGCTGCCCACCACTGCCGCTGTCTGCGCCTCGTCGAGCTCAATGTTGTGGGCTCTCTTTTCCTTTGGGTCTGATAAAACTATCTTCAACAAAACACCTCCTAAACATAGGATTGGCCAATGGTTATCGCCTCTTACTATATATAATTTATTTAGCCGGCGCCCCTCATCCACACCGGCAGGGAGAGGACGGTTAAAGATATATAGTAGCGGCTTCCCTATCCATGGTTACGAACCAATAATGAATGGAGGTAAATGGAGATGACAGAAGCGTATTGTGTGAAGTGCCGGGCCAAAAGAGAGATGAAAAACCCCACGAAGGTTACTATGAAGAACGGCAAGCCAGCGACAAAGGGCACCTGCCCTGTCTGCGGCACCGGCATGTACAAGATAGGCGGTTGAAAGAACACCGCTATTCTCTTTTTTTATCCATCATCTATTTGCCTGTCCCTTTCGTGTAAAAGGGCTTTTTCAAGTTCCTCCATAAAAGAGGAGGGGTCTCTGTATCCCCGAAGCCTCATGGTCTCCCTGCCGCCGCTGTCCATGAATATCATGGTGGGCGTTGCATATATGGCGAGGTCCCTTGCCTCCTCTGGCCGGGCGTCCACGTCCAGGGCTGCGGCTATGAACCTCTTTTCCAGGAGGGATGCGACGGCATCGTCGGAGAGGGTTTCGGCCTCGAACTTCCTGCACCACCCGCACCAGGGCGCATGGACATAGAGGAAGATGGGTTCTCCCCTTTCGCTGGCCAGGAGACGGGCCTTTTCAAGGGAGGTGATGAACTCCACCCTGCCCAGTGTTATCGTCCCGTTCACAGCGGCTTCACCGGGCTTTATGATCCCCTCAACAACCAGCTGGAAGAGGATGGTCTCTCCGGCGAGGGGGTGGTTCAGGTCCACTGTATAGGTCTCCTCATCGGCGGAGACCACCCTTCCCATCCCTTCCACAGTGGCTGTCATGGAGCCGGGCTCAGGGTCGATGGTCACTGCAACGGCGCTGTCATTCACCCTTATATGGACGATGCCTCGCCTCGTTTCAAGGGTGGCGTTCTCTGCCTCGTTCACAAAGGACACAGTGCCGTTGCCTATGGATGTGACCGTTGCGTTCCAGTAGCTGAGGCTGTAGCTCCTGTTCACCGCCGGGGGCTCTCTGAAGATCGTTTCAAAGGCCTCCATGGAAACCTCGTCCCTCCTTGGGAACACACGGGTCCTTGGCAGGACCTTCACAAGGCTTTCATTCCGGATCCCATAGGCCTTTTCAGGTGTGAGCAGGATCTCCTTTGATTCGCCTTCCGCCATGCCCAGCAGGGCCTCTTCAACACCGGGTATGAGTGCGGCCTCGCCCACTTTCACAGTCACCGGGCCGGGTGCGTGGCTCAGGTTGAGCCCCAGCCTCTCTGCGACCTCCTCATAGGATGTGTCCAGCACCTCCCCGCCGGCGGTGCTCATTATATAGCTGAGCCTTACTGTGTCGCCTGGCTCGACCCTTTTCTCCTTGCCAAGGGACAGGGGCGTGTATCCGCCGTCAGATGATGTGGAGAGGCAGCCTGCAAGGAGCAGCAGGACGACCATGATAAACAGGGTTGCCGGGCGCATGGTTGTGATGATCGGCTCAGCCTGCGTTGGAGAGGGCTGCGTCGATAACGCTCTGGAACACAGAGTAGGGCTGGGCGCCGGATATCTGGAAGAGCACGTTTTTGCCGTCTGAAGATTCCCTGTAGATCAGCGTCTGCCCGTTGGCCAGGTTCTTCAGTGTCTCAACATCTGCATCCTCTTTAGATGCCATGATGAAAAAGGCGGGCGTGCCTGTGACCCCGAGGCTGGAGCCGGTCTGAAGGTCTCTGGACACCTCATGGACATACTTCGATGTGTCAAGGCATGTGTTGAAGGCCTCTGTGTCAAGGCCGAGCTCGGCGGCGTATTCCTTGAACCTCGGTGTGCCCACGCTGCTCCAGCTCTGCTGTCTCTGGAAGAGCATGTCATGGTAATCCCAGAAACGGTCCTGCTCGAAGGCGCACTGGGCCGCTTCAGCGGCCTTCTCGGCCATAGGGTGTATGGATGAGAGCGGGAAGTCGCGGTAGACGAAGAGTATCCTGTCGCCGTAGTCATCCTCCATCCTCTGAACCGTTGGGTGGACCCTTGCGCAGAAGGGGCACTGGAAATCTGAGAACTCAACTACAACCACCCCGGCCTCCCTGTTCCCGGTCCAGGGGTCATCGTCGAGGAGGCGGTCCCGATCTATGTCCACGGTCTTCACCGCCTCTTCAGCAGGCGGCTGGGGCCTTGGAAGGGGCTGTGTCATGTCTATGGGCGGGTTCACAAAGAGGAGCCTGCCCCCACCTGACACATATACAAGGGCTGTCTGAGCGCCCTGGGGTGTGCTCACCTCAAGACGCACCTCATATAGGCCGTCCCTCTCTGACACATTCGCCACCTCGGCTGTGAGGCCGGGCTGGAGGAGGTTCTCATTCACAAAATCCCCGGCGAGGGCGCTGATCTCCTCTGGCGGCAGACCCCCATTTATCATGGTGTTGCCGGTCGTGGCGGCAGGGCCTCCAAGAACCTCTCGCCCAGAGTAGAGATAGCCTATGGCGCCTCCAAGGACGATGCCGATCACAAGGCCAATGAGCACCATCTTCGCTCTGTCAGAATCGGTTTCCACTTAATAGCACCGCCTCCCACTCTCATCCTCCTAGTATTAAATCCTTTTCCCAAATCAGGCCTGATTTTTTTTGAGAACCTATAAATAGGCCCTAGGTGGATGGTGGGTTCCATGAACAGAAGGATCCTCCTTCTCATCGGCCTTGCCTTGCTCGTTGTGCTGAGCCTTGTGGGGATTGCTGATCCGGAGCAGCTTCTACCTATTCTCAGATCCTCTGACCCTGTGATGGTGCTTCTTGCAATCGCCTCATACACCCTTGCAATCGCTGTCTTCGCCCTTATATGGGCTGTTCTGTTAAAGGCATCTGATATGAGGCTCTCCTTCATCGATGTGCAGCGCCTCGTCTTTTCAGCGGTCTTCTTCAATGTGGTCACACCTACAGCCTCCTATGGCGGTGAGGCGGTGAGGCTCTATCTCCTTTCCAGGAGATTCGGAGGCGACACTGGAAAGGGCACCGCCACCGTTGTGGCCCACAGGATCATTGGAACCCTTTCAAACAGCTTCGGCACCTTCGCCCTGGGAGCCTATCTCATACTCTTTTACAGCGTCCCGAAGATGCTCCTGCTCATAATAGCCATCGTGACTTTCACCTCTTTCTTCGGCTTCCTCCTCTTCCTCTATCTTGGTCTGCGGCTGGACTGGTCAAAAGGCCTTTTCCAGCGTTTCTTTGATGCTCTGTCCAGATACAGGGAGGTGGGGGAGGAGAGGAGGGCCTCTGTCTTCTCTGCCCTGGAGTCCTATAACAGGGGTCTCTGGGTTTTGCTCCGCAGCAGGAAGGCCCTTCTCATCTCCATCCTCCTCGGCCTAGTCTCATGGGGGCTTGTGAACATGGTGGCCATCTTCTCCTACAGGGCTGTGGGCGGCCGGATCGGCTATGAAAACTTTCTTCTTCTCTTCACCTTTTTCTCGGTGGCGAGGTTGATCCCTACCGGGCTCCCGGAGTTCGTGGGCTCCAAGGAGGCCATATTTGCAGCCCTTTACAGCATCTCAGGGCTCCCTGTGTCCACAAGTGTTGCTGTGTCCCTTTTGATCCGGGTTGCAACGCAGCTGTGGATGGTGATACTGGGAGGCGCGGTCACGCTCCAGCTTGGCGTGGGC
>RFHW01000033.1 GCA_003695745.1 Methanobacteriota archaeon
CGCCTATAATAGGGTTCAAGAAATACGAGTAGGTGTGTAAAAGATGCTCACAGACCCCCTTGCAGATGCCTTTTCAAACCTTAAGAACCAGGAGAACGCAGGGAACCTGAGCTGCACCATAAGACCTGCGTCAAAGGTGATCGGGAGTGTGCTCTCCATCCTCAGGGAGAAGGGCTATATAGGGGACTTTGAGTTCGTCGAGGATGGCAAGGGAGGCATGTTCAAGGTCACCCTCACGGGGAGGCTGAATGACTGCGGTGTCATCAGACCGCGCTATGCCGTTAAAAAGCTGTCCTTTGAGAAGTTTGAGAAGAGGTTTCTCCCGGCCACTGGCTTCGGGGTGCTCATTGTGTCAACACCGCAGGGAATCATGGGCCATGAGGAGGCGAAGAAGCTCGGGATCGGAGGCAGGCTCCTGGGCTATGTATATTGAGGTGATGTTCAGATGGCTGATTCAGAGAAGATGGAGCGGACCGTTGACATCCCCGAGGGGGTGGATGTGGTGGTGGAAGATTCCACTGTCACGGTCACAGGGCCAAAGGGCACCCTGTCCAGGGTCATGAGCTATCCAGGCATCGCCATAGCTGTGAAGGAGGGGCGGGTGGTGGTGTCCGCAGAGAAGCAGAGGAGGGCCTTCAAGGCCATGGCAGGGACCTTCGCGGCCCACATCAGGAACATGATCACAGGCGTTACCAGGGGCTTTGAATACAGGCTTAAGGTGGTTTACTCACACTTCCCTATCACCATCAAACACACAGGCAACGTGGTGACCATCGAGAACTTCCTCGGCGAGAAGACCCCGCGCATAGCGCAGGTGCCCGGTGACTGCAGCGTCTCCATAAAGGGCGACACGATCCTTGTCGCGGGGATAGATATAGAGCACGTGGGCCAGACAGCGGCAAACATTGAGAAGGCCACAAGGGTGAAGAGGAGGGACCGCCGTGTCTTCCAGGACGGCATATATCTCGTTGAAAAGGGGGTGGCTGCAGAATGAACACAAAGAGGAAGCCCCTTTTCAGAAGGACACAGGGCGCCATGTTCAGGCGCCTTCGGGACAAGGGCTGGCGGCGCCCTGACGGCAAGCACAACAAGATGAGGAAAGGTAAAAAAGGCAAGGGGGAATCTCCTTCCATCGGCTACGGGGCTGAAAGGTCTAAAAGACATCTTCATCCCTCCGGATACAGAGAGGTGCTTGTCTCCTGCGTGGGCGATGTCCAGGGGATCGACCCGGCATCCCAGGCTGCAAGGATATCCGCCCGGGTGGGCGGCAGGAAGAGAGAGACCCTCCTTGCAGAGCTTATGAAGAGGAATATCAAGGTTTTGAACCCGAAGGTGAAAGGATGAATCTCTCCACTCAGAAGAGGATGGCCTCGCAGATACTGGGGGTCGGATACAACCGGGTGCTCTTTGACGAGGACGAGCTTGAGGAGATCGCAGCGGCGGTGACCCGCGAGGACATTAAGCGTTTGATAAACAAGGGGGCTATCAGCGCAAGGCAGGTCAAGGGCACTAGCAGGGGCAGGATAAAGCGGAACATGCGCCAGAAGGCGAAGGGCCGCAGGAGCGGCCACGGCTCACGGAAGGGCTCCAAGAACGCCAAGGTCTCCTCAAAAAAGAGGTGGATAAAGACCATAAGACCTATAAGGAAGAGGCTGAAAGAGCTGAGAGAAGAAGGCGCTGTGGACCGCTCTGTCTACAGGAAGACCTATCGCATGGCAAAGGGCGGCATCTTCAGGAGCAAGGCCTATCTGGAGAGCTATCTGAAAGAGCATAAGATGATGAGGTAGATCTGAAAATGGCTGTGAAAACAGGGTACAAGGTTCCTAAACGAAGGAAGAGAGAGGGAAAGACCAATTACAGGAAGAGGCTGGCCCTGCTCCTCTCCCAGCGGCCCAGGCTTGTTGTGAGAAAAAGCCACAATAACGTGCAGCTCCAGATCACAGAGTACCATCCCCGGGGTGACCGGGTCCTTGCGTCGGCCCATTCAAAGGAGCTCCGGAAGCTGGGCTATAAGGGCCACGGCGGGAACGCTGTGTCAGGCTATCTGGTGGGTCTCCTAGGCGGGAAGCGAGCCCTTGAAGCCGGGGTCAAGGAGGCGGTGCTGGACATCGGGCTCTCAGCCCCTGTGAAGGGTTCCTCTGTCTTCGCGGTCCTTGCTGGCGCGGTGGAGGCCGGTCTTAAGGTCCCCCATGGAGAGGATGTCCTGCCTCCGATGGAGAGGTTCTCAGGCGTGGAGGATGTGAAGAAGCGGATCATGGGGGGTGAGGGATGATGGAAGAGGCCGCCGCTGTGGATGACTGGGAGCCTGTCACAAAGCTTGGCAGGATGGTAAAGGAGGGCAGGATAAACTCTTTAAGCGAGATATTCTCACAGGGCATGCCCATCATGGAGGAGGGGATAATAGATCGCCTTGTCCCTGAGCTGCAGGAGGAGGTGATAGACATAAATCTCGTGCAGAGGATGCATAAATCAGGGAGGAGGGTCCGGTTCAGGGCCACGGTGGTCGTGGGAGATGGGAAGGGTTATATAGGCTTTGGGAAGGCAAAGGCGAAGGAGGTGGGGCCTGCCATCAGAAAGGCCATATCCGCTGCCAAGCTCAACATGATCGAGGTGAAGCAGGGATGCGGCAGCTGGGAATGCAGATGCGGCACCGAGCATTCTGTGCCCTTCAGGGTGACCGGGAAATCGGGCAGCGTGCGGGTGACCCTTCTGCCTGCGCCAAAGGGCATCGGTATCGTGGGGAGCGCCGTGATAAAGAAGATACTTCTCATCGCAGGTATCAGGGACGTGTGGGTCTCCACATCTGGCGACACACGGACCAAGGTGAACTCTGCACAGGCCACCTTTGAGGCTCTGAAAAGGATATCGCAGGTGAAGATCCCGCCTGTAAAGGGCGGGGAGAAGGCTGCTGAGGCGGTGGATTGAAGATGACAAAGAGGCTTGCCGTCATAAGGATCCGGGGCAGGGTGAATGTGAGCCGGGAGGTGGCCCACACCCTTGACATGCTCGGCCTGAGAAGGGTGAACCACGCCGTCTTCATCGATGACAGGCCCAGCTACAGGGGAATGCTTCAGAAGATAAAGGACTATGTCACATGGGGCGAGGTCGATGCCGGGGACGTTGCCCTCATACTCAGGAACAGAGGCGAGGTGATCGGCGGGAAAAGGCTTACCGACGACTATGTGAAGGAGAAGACGCCTTTCAAATCCATAGAGGATTTTGCCGGGAGGTTCGTCGACTTCAAGGCAGAGCTGGAGGACATCCCTGGTTTGAAGAAGGTCTTCCGGCTCCATCCGCCGAGAAAGGGCCATGGCAGTATAAAAAAGGCCTATTCCATGGGCGGCTCCCTGGGAAACAGGGGCGGAGAGATAAAGGGCCTGATCCGCAGGATGAGGTGAACTTGGGAAATGGCGAGGAAGAACCGCAAGATACACAAGAAAAGAGGCTCACGCACATCTGGCAAGGGCCATCACAACAAGAACAGGGGGGCCGGCAACAGGGGTGGAGTGGGCATGGCAGGCACCCACAAAGGCAGGTGGAGCTGGGTGGTGAAAAAAGACCCCGGGCGCTTCGGCCGCAGAGGGTTCACCATGCCGCCTGAGGCCAGGAAGGACCATCTATCCATAAATGTCGGCGCCATCGACCAGTCCCTCCCTGAGCTTGTGAAGGCAGGTGTGGCGGCCAAGAAAGGCAGCGGCTATGAGGTGGACCTGACAAAGACAGATTTCCACAAGGTCCTTGGCACCGGCAGGGTCACACACAGGCTCACCATCAGGGCCATGGCCTGCTCTGAGGCTGCAAGGGGGAAGGTGGAGGAGGCAGGCGGCACCATAATACTTGCAGAAGAGGAAGATGTAGCAGGGGAGTGAAAGGTTCCATGGGTTTTCTCCACAACTTTGAGGACATACTCACAACCCTTCCGGAGGTGGAGAGGCCCAGATACGCCCTCACATTCAATGAGAAGCTCAAGTGGACGGGCATCATCCTCGTGGCCTATTTCCTGCTCTCCGAGACCGCTCTCTACGGCCTTGACCCCCGGACAGTGGACATCTTCGCCAACCTCAGGGCGGTGCTTGCAGGGAACTTCGGCTCCATCATAACACTGGGCATAGGGCCCATCGTAACAGGCTCCATCATACTGCAGATACTGGTGGGCGGCAAGCTCGTGGACCTCGACCTCTCAGACCCCCATGACCAGGCCATATTCCAGGGGACCCAGAAGATACTGGCCATCATCTTCACCCTCTTTGAGGCCGTTGTGATGGTGGCCATGGGAGCCCTTCCGCCTGTGAACGGCGATTTCAACATGGCCCTCCTGCTCATCCTCCAGCTCACAGTGGGCGGCATACTCATCATCTTCATGGACGAGGTGGTGTCAAAATGGGGTTTTGGCTCAGGCATAGGCCTCTTCATCGTGGCGGGCGTGGCATCACAGGTGGTCATCGGCTCTTTCAACCCCTTCCCGCCCCTGGAAGGAGAGGTTGTCCCAGCAGGCAAGATACCTGCCTTCATATACTCCCTTACCCACGGCACAGGAGATTTCTCCCTCCTCGTGCCCATAGCAGGCACGATCATAGTCTTTGCCATCGTCGTCTACTTTGAGAGCATGAGGGTTGAGATACCGCTCACCTATGGGAGGTTCAGAGGGGCGCGGGGCCGCTATCCCCTGAAGTTCATCTATGCAAGCAACATCCCGGTCATATTCGCAAGCATCCTCATGGCAAATGTCCAGCTCTGGGCCAGGCTCCTTGAGAGGATAAACCACCCCATCCTTGGGAGCTTTGTCGGGAACAGGCCTGTGAACGGTCTGGCCTTCTATATGCAGCGGCCCCAGCCCATCTACACACCTGATTTCTCGGTGCTACACGCCTTCTATTACACCGTCATACTTATCATACTCTCAGCCCTCTTCTCCAAGTTCTGGGTTGAGACTGCCGGAATGGACTCCAAGACCGTGGCAAAACAGCTTCAGGAAGGGGGGATGCAGATACCCGGTTTCAGGGGGGACATACGGATCATTGAGCGGGTCCTTGAAAAATACATCCCGCCCCTCACCATCGTAGGGGGGATCGTGGTGGGCATTCTCGCCGCCTTCGCGGACATACTGGGCGCTCTGGGCGGCGGCATGGGAGTCCTCCTCACGGTGGGCATCGTCTATCAGATGTACGAGCAGATGGCGAGAGAGCAGCTCATGGAGGTCCACCCCATGCTGAAGGGGATACTCGGATAGCCCTGGGAACAACCCTTATTTCTTTGCCTTGCCCTTGCCCCTCAGGGTGTCGACCTTTTTGCCCACCTTTCTCTCTGCAGCCCCTTTCCCGGTGTCCATGGCCGCCGTCACATCACCAAGCCTTGACTCCACGGCGGTCTGGAACTTCTCAAGGCTTGCGCGGAGGTGCCCTTCAAACTCGGCGAGCTTTTTGCCTGCAACAGCCAGCCTCTCCATGAGCGCCTCCTTCTCAGCTTCAAGGGCCTTCACCTGTTTCTCGGCCTCTCCAAGGCGCTTTTCAAGACCCTCCTTCGCCGCAGTGAGGGTCGTGACCTCAGCAACCTTGGCCGAAAGCTCCTCCCTTGCCTTGGCCGCCTCCTTCTCCAGAGCCACAACCTTCTCCTTCAGATCCTTTCTCTCTGCAAGGAGGTTCCTCTTCTCCACATCAGGCTCAAGCTCCTCGAATCCCTTGAGATGGAGGAGCGCAAAATCCAGATAGGCCTTCACATCAGGCTCGGCCTCACCGATCTTGTCAAGATACTGCTCCCGCGTGTCAAGGATGCCGTCATAATCGGCGAACTTGAAGACCTCGCTCTTCCTGATCTGGGCGATCTTCTCCTTCAAATCCTCAACAGGCCTCTCAAGCTTCTTCCTCTCTTTCTCAGCCTCCTCACAGGCCTTCTCAAGCCTGGGGAGCTCAGAATAATCAGACTCAAGCTTTGAGAGAAGCTGCCTCTTCTCCTTCATCACCGGAGCTACACCTTCAAGTATCTCGCTGGAAACATACTTCAACACAGAGGTCTTTGCAAGGTCAGCCTCCGCCTTCTTCCCGAAGAACCCGCCTTTCTTCAGCACAAGGGATATCTTCTCGGTATCCTCAGGCTTCTCTGTAAGATGCTCGAAGAGGCCGTCAATGGTCATCTTGTTCGAGGCAAGGAGGATCTCATGACCCTCCACAATGGGCGTTGTCATCTCCACGAACTTGGCCCGCACCTTGTCAAGCTGCTTGTTTATGCGGTCCTCAATACCCTGCAGCTCACGGGTATAGTCATTCTTCATGTCAAAGTATTTCCCGCAGGTTTCAGCGCTCTTGGCCTCTGCCTCCTTGAGCTTTGCCTCGGCCTTCTCCATCTCCTCGGTCAGGCCTTTGAGCTCCTCGGCAAGGCCCTTTGAACCCTCCAGCACATCATAGTCGCGTTTGACGAGCACCCGCAGATCCTCAAGGTGGCGGAAGACCTTCTTCGTCATCCACGTTATATCAGAGCGCTCTCCCGGGAAATAATGCTTCAGATGGTGCTCAAAACTGTCCACATCGTCCTTGCAGGCATCCACATCGGTATAGAGCCCCTCCACAGCCTTTTTAAAACCCTCTTCAAAGCCGGATTTAAAATCTGTGAGCTTCTCAGCCTTTTTCACAAGCCCGTACCAACGAGTCTTGAACCCATGGATCTGCTTCGTCAGCTCTTCCACCGTCAAAAGCTTCTCTTCTTCCATTAACTCATCCTCCAGAAAGGGAACACCTGCACCCCGTGTTGCCACTTGGAAATGGAGATGCTAGAGACCCCTTCATCCCATTTAGTATTTATATTTTATTACAGGCCTTTTTGAAAACCACCGCTCTCAAGGCCCTCAAGCTCTGCAGGACAGACTCAGGCGACCGAAGGGGTGTTTGTTCCCGGGCCGAACCTGCCGCCGCCGTATCTGGAGTCTATGGTGGAGCGTATCTGCGCAAGGGGGATACCTTTATTGACCATCTCATAGGTCTCAAGGGCCTCATACTGGCAGACATCGCACATCGAGCCGTGGGAGCCCAGGAAACAGTCTTTCAGGCTTCCATGGCCCAGATTGACGCAGCCACAGTAGCAGGGGATCTTGGAGAAGACATCGCCCATGACTATAGAGGGGTCCATAGAAGCCCGGTAGGCCTGCTCCGACCGCGCGCTGATATAGGCATAGGAG
Organism: Methanobacteriota archaeon; assembly: GCA_003695745.1. GTDB lineage: Archaea > Hydrothermarchaeota > Hydrothermarchaeia > Hydrothermarchaeales > SZUA-236 > J060. The sequence continues at coordinate 7,169 of RFHW01000033.1, forward strand.
GGGAGCTCCACCGCTGTTTCCACCTTAACCTCAGGCTTCCTCAGACCAAGGGCGCCCCAGGCCACAACAGCCACCACGGCCACAATGAAAAGTATGGCTGCAGCGCCTGTTTTGCCGGTGTCTGTGCCAGTGTCAGCTGGATCCCGCCCCCTGTTTTTCCTCTTTCTTCTCGCCATCACGATTCACCTGCCACACACCTTTGTCCACATCTTATAAAAAGGATTTCCCAAATCAGACCCAAATCGCACCACCCTTTTACCTCGCTGTACGCGTTATTACGCTACAGCTCGGCAAAAGCGCGGCCGGGAAAACCACCTTTTTAACCTCGCTCTAATTCCAAATGGAATGCACGAGCTCCGGTGAAATCGGGTTTCTTTTCCAGCAGGTTTTCCTTCCATGTGAAATGGCTTGCAACGGTGTCGAGCGACCGAAAGCGAGATGATAATCGAAGCTTGAGGGAGGGTGACAAGTGGGCCCGGAGGGATTTGAACCCACGACCACCTGGTTTCTCCCAACGGTTCGCAATTCTTTTGGTGTTTGCTCACCCTTTGTTATGAGCCAGGCGCTCTGCCAGGCTGAGCTACGGGCCCTTACGTTTTTGCTGTTCCTCTTCTCTTGGGTATTAAATATATTTTTCCCAAGGGGTTATTGTTCTATGAATTCCCGGTGCAGGGCCTGCGCCGCTTTTTTCGAGTCTTTTTCTGATACCACGAAGGATATGTTCACCTCTGATGAGCCCTGCGCTATCATGAGGACGTTGACACCGGCCTTTGCCACAGCGGTGAAGACCCTTGCGGCAACGCCTTTTGTCCCTTTCATCCCTGCTCCTATGACTGCGATGATCGCCACATCCTTGTTGTATTCCACCTTTCGAACGACCCCTGTGTGTTTGAATCTCTCCTCTATGGAGCTCACCGCCTTTTTGAGGTCTCTTCTTTCGATGACAAAGGATATGTTCACCTCTGATGAGCCCTGTGATATCATGAGGATGTTAACCCCCTCCTCTGCAAGGGCTGTGAAGGATTTGGCTGCCACACCGGGCACCCCTATCATGCCCACTCCTGAGATGGTGACGAGGGCGACCTTTTCCATGACGCTCACCGCCTTCACAACCTCCTCTGTCTTTTCCTGTTCATTGACTATGAGGGTGCCGCTGTGGGCCGGGTTGAAGGTGTTTTTCACCCGAACAGGCACGCCCCTCTCCATCGCCGGCTCGATGCTCTTTGGATGGAGCACCTTGGCGCCGAAGAAGGCGAGCTCCATGGCCTCAATATAGGATATGACGGGGATGGTCTTTGCCTCTTTTACGAGTCTTGGGTCTGTTGTCATGATCCCGTCCACATCCGTCCATATCCATACCTCGTCGGCGTCTATGGCGGCGCCCAGGATGGAGGCTGTGTAGTCGGAGCCGCCTCTTCCAAGGGTTGTTATCCTGCCTTCCAGGTCGCCTGCGATGAAGCCTGTGACCACGGCTACGGTGTCTTTCAATAGGGGCTGGATCTTTTCTCTGACGCCTTTCACCGTGTGTTCCATGAGGGGGGTGGCCCTTTCAAAATTGGAGTCTGTGATGATCCCTGCCTCAACACCTGTGAACCACGCTGACTTTATGCCGCGGGATTTCAGGGCGCCGCAGACGATGGGCGCGGACATCCGCTCTCCAAAGGATATCACATAGGCGTGGGAGCGGGGTGTGAGCTCGCCCACATATCCTATGCCGATCAGGACCTTTTCAAGCTCTACAGAGGCCATCTCCAGCTCTATCATAACAGGCTCAAGCTCCTCTCCGTCTATGACCTCCTTGGCGATGGTCCTGTGTCTTTCAAGGAGCTCGCCGATAAAATCCTTTATCTCCTCCTCTGAAACCTCGCCTAGGGACACCTTTTTTGCTGTGTCCACCAGAAGGTCGGTGACGCCTGAGAGGGCTGACACCACCACCACGATCTCATTGCCAGCCCGGTTTGACTCTATGATCTTGCACACATTGGAGATGCGCTGTCCATCCCCGAGGGAGGTGCCACCGAACTTCATCACAAGCCTCATACAAGGCCAATTTCCCCTATCTGGATATAAACCTTTTTAATCTCCCTTGTAGATTTTAATGGTGATGACAGGGCGGGATATTGTGCTCCTTGCAGACCTTGCGGTGGATCTCCTTGCCGTTGCCGGTTTCCTCTATCTCCTCCGCCAGGGATATTTCACGAACATCGGTGGAGAGTCCCTGAACAGGATCTTTCTGGAGGTGGGTGTTGTTGGGCTGGTGCTGATGGGGATCACGGTGTATCTTCTTCTGAGGAAAGAGTGATGGGGGAAAGATATAAAAAGCAGTGTGTATCGATTCTATCCCTATATTCAGGATTCTGGACGGGCTGTTCCGATGAAGAGGATAATGGTCGTGGACGATGAGGAGGATATCAGGGCCATTGTGAGCAAGATGCTTGAGAAGGAGGGCTATGAGGTGACTGCCGTTGAGTCGGGGCAGAAGTGCCTTGACCTTTTGAAGGCCGGTGAGCGCCCGGATCTCATTCTCCTTGATGTGATGATGCCGGGGATGGACGGGTGGGAGACGTGCAGGGCCATCAGGGACAACAGGGAGACGAAGGACCTCCTTGTTTCCATGCTCACCGTGCGGGCTGAGGATGAGGACAAGATGAAGAGCATGGGCTATGCCGCTGCCAACTGGCATATCTCAAAGCCCATCGAGAAGCACAGGTTCATTAAGACTGTGAAATGGCTCCTTGATGAATAAAACCGGGTTTTCCTGACACTGCTTTTTTTGAAAAGAAGGCGGAGAATATAAAAAGAAAAGATGGGGGTTTTTGCCCCCTATTTCTTGGGTCTCAGCACGTTGTACATGTAGAGGTATGTGATGCCGATGGCAAGGCCTGAGAGACCTTCTAGCATCTCCTTGAACTCGTGGAGACCGCCCTTGGGCAGGGAAAGCGCCCTTTCATTGACGCCTATGAACTTCCAGAGGAATATGATGAAGAAGGATATCATGAACCCCAGGAAGCCCTTTTCCAGCGCCCCGCCTTTGGACATGGTCATGAGGCCGTAGGAGAAGTACAGGAGGAAGGCCGATGCGAACATCCATATGGCGTCCTCGCCCATCCTGTAGTTGCCGATGACCGACTCTCCAGCCCCGCTCTGGGTGTAGAGCATCCATGCCCATGCGAGGAGAAGTATGGGCGCTATTGTTCCCGCTATCGTCCAGATGTTGCTGCCTGATTCCTCTGCCATCTAAACCACCATCGCCTTCGTAGTCACATAGTAGTCCAGGAAGCCTTTGGTCATCACAAAGGCTGCCAGAGCCCCCAGGATGTATCTGATGGCCTGCAGCTGCAGGCTGGCGTCGTATCCCGGGACGAACTTCCATGTCACTCTCAGGAAGAAGAGCAGCGTCCCGAAGAAGATCCATGTCCACGCGCTCGTCGCCCCTTTAGCCAGTTCCCTGAACTGGTAGCTAAAGACGATGGCGACCAGCCATCCCACTATCTGGAAGACCTCTATCGGTTCCAACTCTACCATAGAATCCCTCCTTTTATATTTTGTTCTCCTCCTTTATCTTGGCAATCTCGGTGAGCGTCTTCTCAGCCACCTTCCCACCTGCCGTGGACCCAACGGCATCCACCATCGCCGCCAGCACGTCCTCCAGCCCTGCCACGAGCTCATCTCTGGACAGCCCCTTTGCATTTTCCTTCAGGCGGGCCATGTCAGGCCTGCCGTCGCCTCCCACTGACACGCCCTTCAGGAGGGCTGGATGCTTCCCTCTAACGCCCTCGATACGCTCTTCAAAGAGCTTTGCGGCCCCGGGGCCCAGGATGAAGGTGATCTTCTTGGCAGTGACCTCGTACATCCGCCCATAGACGTCAAGGATCCTCTCTGCCTCAGCGCTCTCTGCAGGAGGCGCCTCCTCCTTCTTCTCCTCAGCGGCCTTGGGCGCTTCAACGGCGGGCGCCGCCTTTATCTTTGAGACAGCCATGTTGGACATGAGCCTGAGGAGCGGGACGTTTATCGATTTTTCAGCGATCACCACAAGGATCCTCTCACCAGCAGGTATGACGATGAGCTTTCCGTTCTCAGAGTCCACGGTCATCTTCTCAAGCTTCTTCGTGGCGCCTATCGCCTCCAGCACATGGTAGATCGTCTTTGACACGCGCGGCAGGGCGCCTCCCATGATCTCAGGCACGTCCTCGGCATCCACCCCTCCCTGCCCGCCAATGACAAATGAGCCGAGTATACCGCCCATGCTGCCTCTGAGCTCTTCCAGCGTGTCCTTCATAGCCTCACCCGATGCAAGACCTCTTTCCTGTACCTAAAACCACTATAGATGCAGGACTATAAAAACCTTCCCCGCCTAAAGGTTCTCTTTGCTCCTTATCCTCTGGATCTCGTCCATGGCCTTCTGCTCCTGGATCGCCCCCGCCGTCTTCTTCACAGAATCCAGCATGGACAGGAGCAGCTCGTCAAAGGCATCGAGGAGCCTGTCCTTGTCAGAGATGTTCTTGGCATTCTCCCGTATCTTCATCATGTCAGGCTTGCCTGTAGAATGGAAGGTCACGCCTTCGAACACATCGGGATTGTTCTTCAGGACCTCTGCAGCCCCCTCGGCGAAGTGATGGGCCGATTTCGGCCCGATGATGTTTGCAAGACGTTTGGCAGCGGCTCCGAAGAGCTGGTCATAGACATCGCATACCCTGCCGGCGTCAAAGGCAGGCTTCTCCGGCTCTGCCTCCGGGGCTGGCGCCTCTTTTAGCTTGGATATGGCCATGTTGGACATGAGCTTGAAGAGCGGGAGGTTTATGGTCTTCTCAGCCACCACCACAAGGATCCTGCCATTGGCAGGGATGGCGATCAGCGTTGCCGACTCAGAGTCCACGGTCATCTTCTCAAAGGCCTTTGAGGCCTTTATGACATTTGTCACGTGGTGCAGGGTCTTTGACACCTTCTCCACAGCCCCTGCCATGATCTCTGGCACGTCCTTTGCAGCCACCTCACCCTTCTCTCCAATGACAAAGGAGCCTATGACCCCGCTTATGCTACCCTTTAGCTCTTCAAGTATCTCTTTCATTTCCAGACTTCCAAGACCTATCTATTTTACCTTGTCCAGCTGTAGCTTCAGACCGAACGCAAGGGATGCAGACCCAAGCAGCATGAAGAGCAGCACTGCAAGGAGCTCCTGCCCCGGGGAGAGGACAGAGACAGCGCCGCCGGCGATGGCTCCCACAAAGAGCATCACCACGCCGATGCCCACATACTGCCATACCTGCGCGAGCTCAGACCCTGTAAGGGCAGCTCTCAGCCCGTTTGCATAATAGGCCCCGATAGCGCTTGCAATCAGGGTCAGCACACCAAGCACGTTCGTTAAAACCGCCATCCACGATTACCTCCTTCAAATTTTTTGTTCATTATTATTGGAACCTTGCCATTTATAAACCTTTGCGCACCTATGAAGCCTCATTTATGGTCAATCCCTTTTCATAGGGGAAATTCAGCTTTTCCTTCATCGTGTCCTCAACAGTGGACCTGATCTTCTCCTCCAGCTCCTTGTTAAAGGGCTTGATGTAGACATCTATGTCGAAGCCCACGGAGTCCTCTGTCTTCGAGGAGCTGATGTAGAGGTCCAGCTCCTCCAGCTTCATCCTGTCCCTGAGCCGCTGCAGCAGCTCTCTTTTAAGCTCCTTTGAGGTCCTGTTTATCTCCTTTTCAGTGGGCAGCTTGAAGCTCTGCAGGATGGCCTCGACAAAGTCGTCCTCAGGCTCTTTAAGGCCGAATTTCTTGAGAAGCTCCATCCTCTCCTTCCGCTTCTCCATTATGTCCTTTTCAACGGACCTTTCAGGTTCCGCCGCGGCCTGCGCCGGCTCAGAGGGCGCCGGCTCCTCAACCTGCGGAGGCCCGGCCGGCCTCTCTTCGGCAACGGTCCCAGCAGGCTCCTTAACGGCCTTCTCCTCTGCAGGCGCCTTCGCCTTCTCCTCCCGAGCATCCACAGCCTCCTTCTTCTCTGGCACAGACAGGAGGGTCTCGCCGTTCTCCTCGATGGACAGCTGGATCTGGAAGTCGCTGAATCTGTATATGTCCATGATCCCCTCGCGGGCCGACTCCTCCCTGATCTTCTTATAGGCCGCCGCGCTGAAGAGGCTCTCATCGCCCTGGAACTCGGCCCCAACCACCTCTCCATCCTTTATAAGGAGATAGCCGTCCTCAATCCCCTTCTTCCCCTCCACCGTCAGCCTGAGATAGCCGCTGAAACCCTCTGATGCAAGCTCTCCAAGGACAGAGTCCAGCGTTGCCTGCTTGGTAGATAAAAACCTGTAGGAAGTCCCCTTTGGAAGTCTCATGATTCCCAGGACCTTACACCACTTCCTTGAGCTTGGATGCGATATCCTGAACCTCGCTGGAGATCATGTCCACGCTCACATTGGCTGCGGTGGAAAGCCCCACAAAGACCGGGCCGCTCTGTATGGAGATTATCTTGTAGTCCGGACCCTCCACCACGATCTTCTCCAGCTTACCCAGCTTCAGCTCCGAATCAAGCTGGGAGCCGATCCCGGCAGAGAACACGGTGATCGCCCCAAGCTCCTCCTCATTCACATTGCCAGAGACGTCTGAGGCCAGGATAGCCCCGTCAGAGGAGGTTATGACACAGCCCTCTACTCCAGAGATCTTCCTGAAATCACCTACGAACCTTTTCAAAAGGATATCCTTTTCAGCCACATTAACCACTAATTTTCCTTGATTTGTCCTAATATAAAAACCTTTTCAACACCGGGCCTACCGGAGTGGGCCGCCCGGGGGGCTATCCTGCAAGGACCCTCTCCCTGAGGGCCCTGTAAAAGCCCATCACATCGCCCATGTCCCTCCTGAACCTGTCCTTGTCCATCACATCCCCGGTCTCAGCATCCCAGAACCGGCAGGTGTCAGGGGAGATCTCATCGGCAAGTATCACCCTGCCGTCATCGGCCCTTCCGAACTCCACCTTGAAATCCACAAGGATTATGCCCCTCTCTGAAAAAAACCCCTTCAGCACATCGTTTATCCTAAGGGCCGTTGCCCGCATGTGCTCCAGCTCCTCACGGGTGCAGAGGCCGAGGGCGAGGGCTATGTCGTCGTTGAGCATGGGGTCATGATACTCATCGCTCTTATATCCGAACTCCACCACAGGCGGGTCAAGCCTCTGACCCTCTCTGAAGGGATAGCGCCGCACGAGGCTTCCTGCGGCAACGTTCCTCACGATCACCTCAAGGGGGATGATCTCCACCTTTCGCACCACCATCCTGTCAGGCCTTCTGTACTCGATGAAATGGGTCTCGATCCCCTCCTCCTCAAGGACCTCCATGAGCCGTGCAGATATCTCGGCGTTTATGGCTCCCTTCCCCTTCATCGTCTCCCTCTTTGCCCCGTCCCCTGCGGTGATGTCATCCCTGAAGACTATGACCGCCTTCCCGCCGCCGGCATCATAGACGGCCTTGACCTTGCCTTCATATATCAGCTTCATAGCTTCAGCACCTGCTTGCAAGGGTCTCCAGAAGCTCTGCCGACGTCTCCATCCTCCCCAGCTCGGTGAGCTTTATGACGGGCAGACCGTCCACACTCTCCTTTGCATCGCTGGATTCGGCAACGACAAAGGCAGAGCGCCCTGACAGGTCAGATATCTCCTTGAAAAGCCTTATCTCCCGCAGGGTCCTTTCCGGCCTCCGGTCCACCTTTGTGAGGATGGAGTCATCTTCGCTCTTGGTAACGGCGTCAAAGGGCGCGCGTTTTATGGGCTGTATCTCAAATCCGATCTCCTCAAGCCTTGTGAAGATGGGCTCGTGATGCGCCTTCACAGTAACGGCGTAATCCTCCTCCAGAGCAGGTATGAAGAACACCTCGGGCACAGCTGTCACATCCTCGCCCAGATACTCCTCAAGCTTGATCACCGTGAGCAGCGTGGCGCCCTGATCGCTGTGCTCATAGGCATAGACCATGGTCTTGGAAACCCCGATGTGCTCGGCAAGCTCGCCAAGGGATATCCCCCTCTCCCTCCTCACCCTCCTAAGCTTCTCCCTGTCGATCTTCACATAGTATCCTCCGCGGGAGGAAAGGGTCACAGGATACTCCTCCCTCACGATGATGTCCTCAAAGGTCTTCAGTGTTATGGCGTTCAGCCCGTATCTGGTGTAGAGCACGCCGTCATCCATCTGAAAGTGCCGTGTCTTCTCGCCTATGATAAGGGGATAGGCCCTGAATATGCTGGAGAGACGCTTTATATCTGCGGCCTGATCCTCGCTCAAGCCGTCTATGTTCAGCAGGAACTTGAGGAGCAGGATAAAGGACCTTCTTGCGGCCAGGATGTCAAAACAGGATACCCTGCCCTCCATTATGCTCACATTAAACCGCTCCTTTTCCAGGAGCTCAACCACCTTGGATATGAAGAGCCTTTTTACGTCCATGACAGCGCACATCCCTCTATTTGCTTTTTGACGACACCTTATTTATCACGTCCAGAAGCCAGCTTGATAGGAGGAAGAGCCCTACAAATAAAAAAAGGACTATCGTTGACTGTATCACAGGAGGGAGCTGTGAAAACTCCATGTAGATAGATGGGCTGTGCTGGCATAAAAAGATTTTTGTTCTTTGCAGCAGAGGCTCACTGGATATGAAGCTCCGCATAGGCATTGACGACACAGATTCAAAGAAGGGCATGTGCACCACCTACCTTGGCGCCGTGCTCAGGGACAGGCTCAGGTCTTTTGCCAAGGTGTTGGAGCTGAGGCTTGTGAGGCTCAACCCAAACATACCCTGGAAGACACGTGGGAACGGGGCTGTGGCCCTCACCGTTGAGACCGGCGACTACGACAGAGCCGTGTCCGAGACCCTGGAGGTTGTGGAAGACCTCGCCGCACTGGATGTGGAGGGCACGAACCCCGGCGTCGTCATCGCCAAGGGAGATGTTCCATCAGAGCTCACATCCTTTTATTACAACGCGCTCCATGGCGTGGTGACCATTGAGGACGCCGCAGCCCTTGCAGAGAAACATGGATGCGAACTTCACATGTTCAAAGAGGGGCGCGGGATAATCGGGGGCCTCGCCGCCATCGGCGCAGACCTCACAGACCACACCTATGAGGTGATCGCATACCGGACTCCGGAGTACTGGGGGAGGCCGAGGCACGTTGATCCATCCTCTGTCTATGAGATGGACAGGGCAACCCGCCCGGCCACATACAACAACGTGGATCCTGAGACAGGCCGCATACTCGTCACGCCACGGTCGCCCTGTCCCGTGCTCTACGGGATACGCGGCACAGACAGAGAGGTCCTCATCAGGGCCATGAAGATGATCCGGGCAGGCGAGCCTGTGGAGAGATGGGCCCTGTATAAGACCAACCAGGGCACAGACGCCCATCTCAAGCCATGCGCCATAGAAGAGATAGAACCATATAGCTCGGTCATCATCCGGGGCGTGGTGTCTGAGGCGCCGCGGGTCATTGAAGGCGGGCACGTGATATTCTCCATTGCAGAAGGCGGCTGCTCTGTGGACTGCGCCGCCTACGAGCCCACCGGCGGCTTCAGAGAGGTGGTGAAGAGGCTCTGCCCCGGCGACGTGGTCAGGGCCTACGGCGGGGTGACAAAGGAGAATAAAACGGTGAATCTGGAGAAGCTGGAGGTCCTAGATGTAAAGGAGCTCTTTAAGCTGAAAAACCCTGTCTGCCCAAAATGCGGAAAAACCATGAAATCCGCCGGCAAAGGCCAGGGGTTCAGATGCCGGGGATGCGGCACAAAGGCAGAGGCAAAAGAGCCTGTGCAGATTGAAAGAGACCTCAAACCCGGACTATACTGCGTGCCCGAGAGAGCCATGAGACATCTGAGCAGGCCGGTTGTCAGGATTTAGTCTAATAATTCAGTGTGTAGCTTGGGTTTCACTGCTCACCTAAACTCTCTAATTCCTCCTGAGGTGATGCGACGTTGATATGGGGCGGTGTTTTCTTTCTCTGTTCCACATCCAGTGTAATGAGTTTGGAATTGAAAAGCGAGGCTACCCCCACATAAACGGCATCACATCCTCGTAACATGTATTTTGCAGCGACTTTGGAGGAGGATTCTGAAAGCTCTCGATCGATGGGAATGAAGAGAAAGTTTGGAAGTTGTCTGAGTTCTTTCAAGAATCTCAGGGCCTTTTGTGGATCATTGGTGCCTCGTGCTATGGCAGAAGCAATCTCAGCCATAGCTATCTCTGGTACGACAACTGTAATCTCCTCCTCCCTAATCCTCTCCATCAATCCTCTGCTGAACTTGTGGTGGTCCTCTTCTTCGATAACAGAATTGGTCAAAACGCTGGCGTCGATGCAGTACATGTCTAACGCCTGGCTTCTGAGATGATCTGCCAGCTGGGCTTACGCTCTTTCCAAGACCTGCTTATCTCCCTTCCCACCTCATAGAGCCTTTCCCACGCCTTAGGGTCCTTTCTCTCCGCCGCTACTCCAAGGCTCTTTTTCATCGCCTTAAGCTCTGTCTCAAGATGAGCTATCTTGTTTTTTAAGGCCTTAACATCTTCCATCTTCTTTCACCGTAGGTTATCATTGGAATCATTAATTTAAATAATTTTAGCATAATGAAGGGGAAAATGGCGCATCGCTACTTCTTTTCCCTGTCTTTCGCGTGCCTGTCTCTGTTGTCCTTCTTGCCATCGTTGTCATCGTCATCATCCACAGCATCAGGAACACCATCATCATCAGTGTCCTCATCATGATCTATCTTGCACTCACTTGACTTCACATCCAAGTGTATCTTAATCCTGTCAGCGGTTGTGATGCCGGATTACTCTGGCATCATGACCACACAGATAACCAAGCGTAAAGCCAGAATATGGGTCTCTACCAGCTTATGAGACCCTTCCAGACCCTCTCATTTCACTCTCTCTTCC
>RFHW01000192.1 GCA_003695745.1 Methanobacteriota archaeon
AACCTGAAGCGACCTTGATCCCATAGGGGTTAGAATTTGCCGTGTTGTTTGCGATCATGTTGTTGCTGGAACCGGAGATAGCAATTCCGTTATCAAAATTTGAGGTTGCAGTGATGTTTACAAAGGTTCCGTTTTCAGATTTTGCATACAAGATTCCGGTATGCCAATCGCTTACAACAAGATTCTTTACAGTTACATTTGTAAGTGTGATTGAAGCATTGTAAACAAACACGCCATAGGTGCCGCTAGCATCAACACCATCAATGGTATATCCCTGTCCATCAAGAATAACGTTGCTTGATTTTATGTTTATACATCCAGTCCAACTCCATACTGGAACCGTAGTGATGTTTATTATGCTCTTGTTCAGCACATAGACCCCGCTCTGGTTAATCGTTGTGCATGAGCTGATATTTGTAGGCGCTGCGCTCACACCCCCCACAAGCATCAAGATCCCGAAGACGAGACCTGCCATTGCAAATACATGAGACCTCTTTTCCATATCCGTTCACCTGCCACCACCCACAACCTAACAGAGAGGAAACAGCCACCCAAAAAAACCTTCAGGCACCCGCATCCAGACCATCAAGAGGGGGTTAATATAACCTGTTTTTTACAATTAGCTCATATATAAAGATGACAGTGATGAGATGGGCGGCCCAGCAAAGATTTATAAATCATTATCCGCTAACAGTGGATTCCTATGTCATACAGCTATATCAGGGAGGCCTATAAAAGGCCGCGTGAATCATATGTATATGATCTTCTCAGGGAGAGGCTGCCCAGATGGAGGAGGGATGAGAGCGTTGTGAGGGTGGACCATCCCACGAGAGTTGATCGCGCCCGGGAGCTTGGATACAGGGCAAAAGAGGGTTTTGTTGTTGTCAGGAGCAGGATAAGGAGGGGTGGCAGGCGAAAGCAGAGGCTCAACGCCGGCAGGGTGCCTGCCAAGATGGGTGTGAAGAAGTATACGCCCAAGAAAAGTCTTCAGTGGATCGCTGAGGAGCGGGCTTCACGGAGGTATCCCAATCTGGAGGTCCTTGGCTCCTACTGGGTTGGGGAGGACGGCCAGTACAAGTACTATGAGGTTGTCTTTGTGGACCCTGCTCATCCAGCCATAAAAAAGGACGCCCGCCTATCATGGGTCTCAGAGTCGGTGCATCGTGGGAGGGTCCATAGGGGGTTGAGCCCTGCTGGCAAGACCTCAAGAGGGCTTCGCAACAGAGGGAAGGGAGCTGAGAAGCTCAGGCCGAGCATAAGGGCCCATGAGAGAAGAGGCAAATAGGGTCCCTATGGGCCGGAGATTCATCGACCTTCATGTTCATTCTGACAGGTCAGGTGGTGTGGATTCACGTGAGGCCATGGAGGCCTTTGCCGCCGGGCTCGGTGTGAGGGTTTCCTTCTGTGACGGGGCCGAGCCTGAAGATGGTGTGGAGCTTGTCTTCTCCAGTAAGGGAGAGCTGAGGGCAGGGTCTTTGAAGGCCCCTTATCTCATCCTCAGGCCTCTGTCGGCAGAGGCCCTCGCTCGGGCTGTGAAGATAAAGAGGGCCGTTATAGACGCCCCTTTGAAGCCGGGCCACGCAAGGTCCATGCATGAGAATGGATGTGCCGTCGAGTTCAATCTCTCCAGGCTCATAGGCGCGTCAGGTATTGAGCGGGTCAGGGCCATAAGGATGATGAGGTCAAACCTGGTCTGTGCGCGGAAATACGCGGTCCCCATGGTGGCAGCCACTGGGGCCTGCTCGGTCTATGACCTGCGCTCCGCCCATCAGGTTTACTGGCTCCTGAAGGTCCTGGGCTTCAGCGACAGCGAAGCAAAAGAGGCCATGTATGGGGCGCCGCAGGGGATCCTGGAACAGGGCCGTGCGGTTGTGGAGGGCAGGGTCGTGGAGGAGGGGGTGGTGGTCCTGTGAAGCCCCTTCCGCCGTCTATGAGGATGAAGAGGCGCTATATCGCCTTCAGGATCCACTCTGCCGGGGCTGTGGCGAAAAAGGATTTTGTCCACGCCCTGCTCGATGAGATGCTTGCCATGTTTGGCGAGAGGCTCACCGCCGAGGTGGGGCTGTGGGTGCTGGATTTTGATGAGAGAAGGCGGCGGGGCTTTCTCACCTGCAGCCACCGCTATGTGGGCGAGGTGATAGCGGCCATCTCCCTCATCCACAGGCTTTCAGGGGCGAGGGCCTCTGTGGAGGTGCTCGGTGTTTCAGGGACCATACGTTCTTTAAAGCGAAAGTTTTTAAAGGAGGATGGTGAAATAGCCCCATCACAGACCCCTGGAGAATGACCGGGGGAGTCATGGCTATCACAATAATTCAGGTTTTCAGTATAAGGAAAGGAACATAGGAGTGTTATAGATATGCAACCAATGCCAAGCATGGGCTATGACAGGGCTATCACTGTCTTCAGCCCGGATGGAAGACTCTTTCAGGTAGAGTATGCAAGGGAAGCTGTGAAGAGGGGCACCACCTCTGTAGGGATAAAATGCACTGACGGCATCGTCCTTGCCGTGGACAAGAGGGTCTCCTCACGGCTCGTGGAAGCGCCTTCAGTTGAGAAGATATACCAGATCGATGACCACATAGCCGCAGCCACATGCGGGCTTGTGGCTGATGCAAGGGTGCTTGTGGACCGGGCGCGGGTGGAGGCTCAGGTGAACAAGATCACCTACAACGAGCCCATTGATGTCACCATCCTTGTGAAGAAGATCTGCGATTTCAAGCAGCTCTACACCCAGCACGGCGGTGTCAGGCCCTTTGGCGTCGCCCTCCTGGTGGGCGGGATCACCGCTGAGCCGAGGCTCTTCGAGACCGATCCCAGCGGAGCGTTGATCGAGTACAAGGCCACAGCTATCGGCTCTGGCAGGAACGTGGTGATGGAGATCTTTGAGGAGAAGTACAAGGACAATATACGTATGGATGGAGCGATAGATCTGGCGCTGGAGGCACTTTACAAGGCAACGGAGGAGAAGATAAGCGAGACCACGGTGGAGATAGCGACCATAGACGCCAAGACAAAGACCTACCGGAAGCTCCCTGTAAAAGAGGTGGCAGCCCATGTCGCGAAGGCGATTAAGAAAGGCTCCAGTTCCAAGGAGTCCGGCAAGGGCTGATCCTGATGGTAAGTCTCGATGAAGCTGTCATTGCAAGACTTGAAAGCCATGGCTCGAAGTTCGAGATACTCGTTGACCCTGACCTCGCCCTTGAGTTCCGGAAAGGGGCTGACATAGACCTCTCGAAGGTCCTTGCAGCCGAGGAGATATTCAAGGACTCGAAGAAAGGAGATCGGGCGTCGCCGGAGCATGTGAAAGAGGTCCTCGGAGTGGACAGCGTTCTTGAGGCGGCAAAGCTCATCATCCGGAAGGGCGAGCTTCAGCTCACAACCCAGCAGAGAAAAAGGATACAGGAGGACAGAAAGAGACAGGTAATATCCATAATCGCAAGAAACGCGGTGAACCCGCAGACCAACACGCCCCATCCGCCGGCGCGGATCGAGCGCGCCATGGAGGAGGCCAAGGTCCATGTGGACCTCTTCAAAAGCGCCGAGGAGCAGGTGCCGGAGGTGCTCAAGGCGCTCAGGCCCGTCATCCCCATACGGTTCGAGGAGAAGGAGGTGGCGGTGAAGGTGCCTGCCCACTATGCCGGGAAGGCGGCAGGGCTTGTAAGGTCCTTTGGCGAGGTGAAGAAGGAGGAATGGCAGAAAGACGGCTCATGGATATGTTTGATCAAGCTGCCGGGCGGGATTGTTGAGGAGTTCTTTGACGCCCTTAACGGCGTGACCCATGGCGATGTGGAAACAAGGATATTGAAGTGATATTATGAGAAGGCTTGTTATACCGGGTGAGCTCATCACCGAGAGGTCTGTAAAGCTGGGAGGCGGCGTGATAGCGGAGGATGGGGGCGTCCATGCCTCCACACTGGGCCTGCTAGATGAGAGAGAGGGCTATGTGAGGGTCATCCCCCTTTCAGGCAGGTACAACCCTAAAGAGGGTGATTTCGTCATAGGCGTTGTGTCAGAGGCCCAGAACACCTACTGGGTGCTGGACATAAGGTCCCCCTACCGCTCCATACTGCCGGGCAGCGAGTTCCACAGGGAGCTCCGCGGCAATGAGCGGCTCAGGGATCTCCTGCCAGTCGGCTCCGCAGTCTATGCGCGCATCAAGGAGGTGACGAAGACAAAGGGCGTCTTCACGACCCTCAGATGGCGGGGCACAAGGGTCTTAAATGAGGGGTATCTTCTGGATGTCTCGCCCTCAAAGATCCCGCGGATCATCGGGAAGAAGGATTCCATGATCAATGTGCTGAGAAAAGAGGGGGGCTGCAAGATCATAGCAGGGCATAACGGCGTGGTCTGGATCGAAGGTTCTCCTGAGAGGACTGCCATCATCATCGAGGCCATCAGATACATCGAGGAGAACTCCCACAGAGGAGGGCTCACAGATCATATTAAAGAGATGATAACCCAAAAGAGGAGTGAAATATGAAGAAGGAAGGAGTGAAGCTGATAGAAAATGGAAAGAGGCTGGACGGCCGCGGGCTGGACGAGCTGCGCCCCATAAAGATGGAGATAGGTGTGTTGAAGAGGGCCGATGGCTCGGCCTATGTGGAATGGGGTGAGAACAAGATCATGGCCGCCTGCTACGGCCCAAGAGAGGTCCATCCAAGACATGTGGAGGAGCCTGACAGGGCGATTGTAAGGGTGCGATACAACATGGCGCCCTTTTCGGTGCCTGACCGGAAGCGCCCAGGCCCTGACCGGCGGAGCGTGGAGATATCGAAGGTGACGAAGGAGGCTCTGGAGCCGGTGGTGCTGACCCATCTCTTCCCGAGGACGGTGGTGGACATCTTCATCGAGGTGCTGCAGGCGAACGCAGGGACGAGATGCGCCGGGATAACGGCCGCGGCCCTTGCCATGGCAGACGCCGGCATCCCGATGAGGGACCTTGTGGCATCATGCGCCGCCGGGAAGATCGACGGGAAGGTGGCCCTTGACCTCATGGGGCTGGAGGACAACTACGGCGAGGCGGACCTGCCCGTTGCCCTGGCTCCGAACAAAAAACAGGTGACCCTCCTGCAGATGGACGGCAACTTCACGCGGGCCGAGTTCGAGGAGGCCTTTGAAAAGGCATTGGGCGGCTGTCTCAAGGTCTATGAGATGCAGAAGAAGACGATTCGCAAGAAATACGAGGTATAGAGTATGTTAGAGATAATAGCAGATATCAAAAGGGATTATATAAAGAGGATTGTAGAGAGCGGCAAGCGCCTTGATGGCAGAGGGCCGGACGACTACAGGGAGATAAAGATCGAACGGGACCTGTACAAGACTGCAGAGGGCTCTGCCCTTGTCTCCATCGGCGGCACACAGGTCATAGCAGGTGTGAAGATGATCCTTGGCGAGCCCTTCCCGGACATGCCGAACCAGGGCGTTCTAACCACAAGCGCAGAGCTCATACCCATGGCGTCGCCAACCTTTGAGGCAGGGCCTCCCAAGCCCCCGGCCATAGAGGTGGCAAGGGTCGTGGACAGAGGTATCAGGGAGTCCGGCGCAATCGACACTGAGAAGCTCTGCATCGTTGAGGGGGAGAAGGTGTGGGTGGTCTTCCTCGACCTCCATGTCCTTGACTATGATGGCAACCTCTTTGACGCCTCCACCCTGGCAAGCATATCGGCCCTGCTGAGCGCCAAGATGCCGAAGCTTGAAGATGACAGGGTGATCTACGATGAGAGAAAAGACCCGCTGCCTGTGAAGGAGAAGCCCATATCCACAACATATGCCAAGATCGGCGGCACAGTGGTCCTTGACCCATCCCTTGAGGAAGAGCAGGTCCTTGACGCCCGCCTCACCCTTGCAACTGTGGAATCAGGGGATCTCTGCGCCATGCAGAAAGGAGGGAGCGGCGCCTTCACAAAGGAAGAAGTTTTAAATACTATAGACCGGGGTATAGAGAAGGCAAAGGAGCTCAGAAAGCTGCTGAAGGTATGAAGATATGGCCAAGACAAAGAAGGTGAAAAGCTCAGGAAGATTCGGCGCCAGATACGGGATGAAGGCCCGTAAGAGACACGCCGCAATAGAGATGGCCATGAAGGCGCCTCACATCTGCCCCAGATGCAGCAGACCATCCTTAAAGAGAAGCTCCACAGGGATATGGCGATGCCGTAAATGCTCGGCAGAGTTCACAGGCGGCGCCTACCTCCCGAGGACCAGTGTGGCGAAGGACATGGACAGGGCCCTGAAAGGGATACTGAAGACAGGAGGATGATGGGATTGTATCGCTGCGGCCAGTGTGACAAGGAGGTTGAGCTCACCATGTCAGACCCGATTCGATGCCCTTTCTGCGGCTTCAAGATACTCTTCAAAACAAGGCAGAAGGTTGTGAAGAGGGTTAAGGCAAGATGAAGTGCTCGGCACATATGACGCTCACCCTCAGCTCTGAGAGAGAGGCAGAAAAAGCATACAGGGCGCTGGAGCCTGAGGTGAGGTCTGACGCGCGGGTCCGCACCAGCCTTGCCGCAGAGAGGAACAGACTTCTGCTCAGGCTGGATGCCTCTGACAGAACAGCCCTGAGGGCGGCGGTGAGCTCATATGGACGATGGATGGCCCTGATGAAAGACATATGGGGGGTGTGCTGAAAACATGGCTGAGATACCGAAGAACCTGGAGCAGCAGCTTCTACAGTTCCAGCAGGTTCAGAGCCAGGCGCAGGCCATAGTCCAGCAGAGGCTTCAGCTGGAGCTGCAGCTCAGGGAGACAGAGCGGGCGCTGGAGGAGATGGCAAAGCTCGATGAGAAGGCCGAGGTCTACAAGAGCGTGGGAGCCTATCTGATACGGTCTGAAAAAGAGGTCCTCACAAAGGAGCTCGAAGAGAAGAAGGAGACGCTGGAGGTGAGGATAAAAACCTTTAAAAAACAGGAGGAAAAATATACGGAGCAGCTCAAATCCATGAAGACCGACATAGAAGGCCAGCTCAAAGGATTCCAACCTTCCGCAGGATAAAAAACCCGCCTTAACTCAGTCTGGTTAGAGTGCACGGCTGTAGTTTTGCTTTTGCTGGCCACACCCACAAACCATGGGCCCGGCAAAATAGAAACCGTGAGGTCCCCGGTTCAAATCCGGGAGGCGGGATTCTCCTTCACATTCACGGGATTTGACCGAACAAACCTTCTATTAAGAAAGACCTTGAGGCTAAGAGGAGGTAGACCGCCAGCAAAGTAAGGGAAGCCTATGCAATTTTTCCGACCACCCTTTTTTTAAACCTCCCACTGAGCTGTTCCGGCTCAAGAAAGGGCACAGCGAGACCGTGAAGAGCAGGGGTGCTCGGCTAGCGTTGGAGCAGCCACTTCCAGAGGGGGATAAACTTTATTTGCCCATCGCTGCTTTCATAGTCCCATGTGATCACCAGCAGGTCCTTGCATCTCAGCTCCTTCGAGGCCCTGAATAAAGAGGTGATCTCCCTTTTCTCCATCTCCTCTTTTCTTGAGACGTATGTCACCTGTATCAGCTGTTTTACCCTCTGGCCCTCTTTAACCAGGAAGTCAACCTCGTGGTGCAGATGGTCTTTCCAATAGTATATCTCCCATCTATTGTGCCAATAGCTCTTTCTCCTCAGAAGCTCCACTGCCACAATGTTTTCCATGAGCTTTCCCGTGTTCGATGACATCTTGAAAGACATGGAGCCGATTATCCCGGTGTCAATGGCGTAGACCTTTTTTGGCGCTATAACCTGCTGTTTCAGCTTGTATGAGAATCGTTCAAGGATGAAGAAGAGATAGGCCGACTCCAGATAGGACACATAGTTTCTCACGGTGTGAACGTCCCTGATGGAGCAGACACTTTTTATCTTGCTGTATGTTATCTCGCCGGCTGAATTTGAGATAAGGTATCTTGAGATGTCCTTTAAGGCCTTTTTATATCTGATCCCGTATCTTTGTATGACGTCTTTGTTGATGATGTCCTCGTAGATCTTAACCGGGAGTCTCGCTCCGAATTTATAGGCTTCAGGGAAACCGCCCAGTTTCATGTAATCCTCCAGTAGGAGGCGGACCCTGCTTATCTTTTTTGTGGAGTAAAAGTCGCTTTTTGAGAAAGAGACTCCTGAGAGATCCAGGAATTCCCTGAAGCTGAATGGAAAGAGGGTGAAGTCCATGTATCTGCCTGTTAGATGGGTTGAAAGCTCGCCTGACAGTAGATTGGAGTTGCTTCCTGTGATTATGACCTTTTTCGTCCTTCTCAGTCTGTTTGCAAAGAGCTCCCAGCCAGGCACATTTTGGATTTCGTCGAGTATGATGTATTCTATGTCACCGCCATATAGCTCGTAGGAGGACTGGAGAACCTTGTCCAACTCCCTTGCTTCAATGCCGTGGAGGCGCTCATCGTCAAAGTTGAGGTAGCCGAATCTTTTATCTTTAAAAAGGAGCCATGACAGCATGGATTTGCCGCATCTTCTCGCTCCTAGAACTGCGAGGATGTTTGGAAATCTTATATACCTCATCAAAGACGGTTCATCCACCTCTCTATCAATTATCCTCTCCCTTTCAAATATATCTTCAATCTCCTCTCTCTGGGAGACTGCAACCCTTTTTATCTCATCTGTGGCTATCACAATACTAACTTCTACAGACAACACATATTTAAATGTTTGTGATTTAAAACAACAGACTTTTATAAAAAGAATGTTGTTTCACATCACTATC
>RFHW01000193.1 GCA_003695745.1 Methanobacteriota archaeon
CATGGCCCATGAGCTTCGAAACCCCCTGGGCGTGATCAAGAACGTGAGCTATTATCTCAGGATGAGCCTTGGCAAGTCAGATGAGAAGATAAGGAAGCACCTGAGCATCCTCGATCAGGAGCTCGCCACATCGAACAAGATCATCACAGACCTCCTCGACTTCTCCACAGGCAAGCCCCCTGTCCTGAAGAAGACCGATATCAGGCCTGTCATAGAAACAGCCGTTTCAAAGGCCCGCGCCCCGCCGAACATAAAGGTAGAGCTGGAGCTGGACAAAGACCTCCCTCCGCTGATGGCAGACAGGGAGCAGCTCCAGAGGGTCTTCTTTAACCTCATAGTGAACGCCATTCAGGCCATGCCGGAGGGAGGCAAGCTGAGGATCGAGGCCCATAGGGAGGGGGACCATGCAGTGGTCCGCGTCATCGACACAGGGGTGGGGATAAAGGAGAAGGAGCTCTCCAAGATATTTGAGCCCCTCTTCACAACAAAGGCAAGGGGCATCGGCCTCGGCCTCGCCCTCTCAAGGCAGATCGTGGAGGCCCATGGCGGCACCATAGAGGCGTCAAGCGAGCCGGGTGTGGGCACCACCTTCACCATAAAGCTTCCTCTCAAATGACCCTTCGAAAGGCATAAAAACTTTAAGTATCACGGGCTAATAGTATGTGGGACCACATGCGGGATGTGAGATAAGTGGCGGATGAAAGGATAAAGCTCCTTATCGTTGACGATGAAGAGGGGATGCGCACAACCCTCAGCGACATCTTCAGGAAACGGGGGTATGAGGTGGAGACCGCCTCCAAAGGCCGGGAGGGCGTGGAGAAGGTAAAGAAGGGCTTCGTAAACGTGGTCCTTCTCGATATAAAGCTCCCTGACATGGGCGGTGTGGAGGTGCTGAAGGAGATCAAGAGGGAGTCCCCCGATACAGAGGTGGTCATGATCACCGCTTACGCGTCACTCCAGACCTCTGTTGAGGCGCTGAACGAGGGCGCCTACGGCTATATTATGAAGCCCTTTGAGGTTGATGTCCTGGCGAATGCAGTGGCCGGCGCCGTTGAAAGGCAGCGGCTCATCCTTGAGAACAGGCGGCTGCGCGAGTTCAACGAGAACATCGTCCAGTCCCTGAGCGAGGGCATCCTGATGGAAGATGAAAATGGAATCATAACCTTTGTCAACCCCAGGGTGGAGGCCATGGTGGGGTACCCTGCAGAGGAGATCATCGGGAAGAGGCTGAGGGACTTCCTTGATCTGGAGGGCGGGCCGGAAGGCGGCGGCAGGCCTGAAGGCGCCAAGGCGCGGTCAGAGAGCAGGTATGAGGCGCTCCTTGTCACAAAGGATGGCGGGAGCCTCCCTGTCATGATAAGCGCCGTCCCCCTCTTTGAAAAGAGCAGATACACCGGGCTCCTCTCCCTTCTCACAGACATCTCACAGATCAAAGACCTGGAAAAGGAGCTTCAGGAAAAGGTAGATGAGCTTGAGCACTTCAACAGGCTCATGGTCGGGAGGGAGCTGCGCATGGTGGAGCTGAAAAACAGGATAAAGGAGCTTGAGAACGAGCTTGAGGCCCTCAGGCAGAAGGCCTAGAGCACCGAGACCAGGGCGATGCGCTCCTTTATAAGGTCCTTCACAGCCTCGGCCGGCGAGTCAGAGACAGCCCCTATCTCGGCATCTGTAATGGAATAGGCCTCTTTCAGCCTTTGCAGCCTCTCATTGTCGAGCCTGATCTCAGACTCAACAGCCCCGATGGACTCAAGGAGCCCCTCAGGCATCTCAGGGCCCAGAAGCACGATCTCCCTGGAGCCGTGGAGCCCGAACATGTCAATGGCCCTTTTTATCTGTCTCTGCCCTGAGGCCCGGACAAGGACCTCCACAAAAGGATCTGAGCTTATGTTGGACCCTCTTTCAAAGGCCTTCCCTGCCTGCTCAAGGGCGAACTCAACGTGCTCCACGCCATAGAGGAGGCGGGAGTCCATGCCCTGCACATCATCGTATCCACTTAGAGACCCCCTGTGCACAGGGCGGCTGCATCTCAGGGAAAGTATCTTCAAACCCTTGCCTCCTCCGGAGCCTGCTTGCAGGAGCAGCCCCTCTTCTCAGGGATCTTTGAGACCGCGCAGGCCACGGCCTTCTTCATGGACCCCAGATTCGCGGACACAGCCTCTTTGAGCTCCTTTATGGTGAGGGGATTCTCCGTGATGCCGCAGGCATAGTTCACGATAGAGGATATGGAGGCGTAGCAGAGCCCGGCCTCCCTTGCAAGGACGGCCTCGGGAAGCCCCACCATGCCAACCACATCCCCGCCCAGGAGCTGCAGCATCCTCACCTCTGCAGGTGTCTCAAACCTCGGCCCCTCCGTGCAGACATAGACCCCCTTTTCATGGACCTCCTTGAAATGGGCCTTTGCGCAGCCTATGAGGGCTGCCCTCACCTCCTCGCAGTATGACCGGGAGAGGTCCACATGCACCGTTTCATCGTCATAGAAGGTGGACGGCCTGCCCCTAGTAAGGTCTATGAAGTCATGGGGCACGACCACACCTCCAGGGGCCAGACCCTTGTGAAGGGACCCAACGGAGTTTATGGATATGATGCGCTCTGCGCCTGCAAGCTTCAGGGCCGATATGTTCCCCCGGTAGTTGACCCTGTGGGGCGGGATGCGATGCTCAGGGCCGTGCCTCGGGAGGAAGACCGTCTTTTTCCTGCCCACCCGCCCTATAAAGACCTGGCAGTCCCCGTAGGCGGTCTCTATGGTGACCTTCTCCTGCTCTGAGAGGAAGTGTGGATCGTAGAATCCGGTTCCGCCGATTATGCCGATCATTCTTCACTGGACAGGGCCTTTCTGATCAGGAAGGCGATGAGGGGGAGCGCCGCCCCTATGATGGCCGAGACCACAAGGTCAGGTATGCCGATACCTCCAAGGATGAAGCTGCTGATGGCCCCCACAATGAACCAGAGGGAGAGCACAAATATGGCCAGCATGAGGTATTTTCCGAGGCCCCGGCCCTCCACTATGGCGTCTATCCCCCTTCCTGCAAGGGCGAGGAGGGCGGCCGCCACAAGGAGGTCCTTTGAATTGGATATGAAGAAGGGCAGGGCCTCGATGTAGCTGGTGTAGGGGATGGTGCTCACCGCCTCATAGCCCCTGAGAAGCCCCACCAGCGCCACCAGCGCCGCTATGATGTATGTGAAGAAGCTTGCCTTGTCTGTGACCAGGTTCTCCTTCAGCGCCGACACATTCTCCTCCAGAGGCCCCTCCAGGTTGAAACCCTTTATCACAAGGAGTATGCCCACGACCCCGAATATCACCCTCCATGCGTTTATCCCGAGGAGCATGTAGAGTATGAGCGCTATGCCCGGTATCCCCAGGACGAGCCTTGCAAGCCTCGGCTCTGAGGAGACCTCCTTTAAGAAATCCAGGAGGAGGTAGTATGTGCTCTCAAGGGCCTCGCTCTGTTTCACCACCACCCTTCTGAGGGAGATCATCTTTGCCCTTGACTGGACGATGGGCAGCACATGCTCGTCCTCGGCGCCGTCCGAGACAAGGACCACCCCATCTGCCTTGAAGCCTTCAAGGACCTCATCAAGCTGTTCGGAGATGACCAGGTCCGATTCAACCCCGACCCTCCTGTCCCCGGTGAGCGCCGCGATCTCAACCTCCCTGTATCTCTCGGCAAGCTCGTCATAGAGCTTCACCCCTGCAAAGAGGACGTTCGCATCCGACTCCTCAGGGTCCGCAAGCCCCAGTTTCGTGGCGGCCTCTAGCACCTTCTCCCGCCCTATGATGGGCCCTTTCACCCCTGTCTTCTGCTCTATGTCACCGTCGCGGTCAACACAGACGATGAGCACATGGTCCTGATCTGTCATGCAGCCCCATCCTCAACGGTCATGTCTGGTGGAACCTCTGGAGCAGGAAGAGGTCTTCGGTGGAGAGCTTCTCGCCCTTCTTGAACCTCTCATATATCTCCTCCGCCTCTTTTTTAAGCTCCGCCTCGGACTTCTCCTCCCTCCCTGCCTCTTTGTCCAGCAGGTCCCCCAGCCTCTTCACCTCCTCTGCCTTCTCCTCCAGGACCTTCTTTGCCTCGTCGAGCCGTGCCGCCACCTCCTCTTTCTTCTTGTTGATGTCGTCTATCTCGCCTTCAAGGGCCCTTATCTCCCTTATGTCCTCGAGGAAGGCCTCGTGGTATTTCTGCGACTTCTTCGAGTTTTCCAGTATCTTTGAATGGATCCGCTTGGACTGCAGTTTCTTTGAGTCTATCTCCTTTGAGAGGTCCAGGAGGTCCTTGAAGCCCCGAAGCTCGGATTTCAGCTCCGCTATCCTCTTCACCAGCTCATCTTCCTTTTCCACCTTCAGCACGCTTGTCTGGATCCTCCACTCCAGCCTGTTGAGCTCCATCTCCATCCGCCGGAAATCCTTGTTGGGCGCCTTCTGCTTGAGCTCCTTGTATCTTGAGAAGAGCTCCTTTATCTGGGCGTTTATCGCCTCCCGCTCCTTTTTCAGCTCCTGTATCCTTGAGTTGTACTTGTCCCTTTTTGCCTTGAACTCCTCGGCATGGCGGTTTTTATCCTTTATAGCATCTATCAAGGATTTTTTCTTCGCATTGAGCTGTCTGAGCTCTTTTCTAAGGATGGCAACCTCCTTTTTGGAGGCATCGTACTCCTTCAAGCTTCTCTCCAGCTCTGCCGTCCTTTTCATGCCAGATCACCAAAATCAAAGTACCGGTAGGCCTCCTCCCCATCACGGAAACAATACCGGAGGGAGGTGAAATCCTTTCTGAAGGCGATTACATCCTCTTTCACGTCACGCCTATCTATCACAACCCTCTTTATAAATTCTGCGATTTCTGCCATCTCCTCTTCCTTCATGCCAAGGCGGGTGAGCTCCTGCGTTCCTATGCGGATGCCTGAGGGGTCCACGGACCTGTCCAGCCGATCCCATGGCAGGAGGTTCTTGTTGAGTATGATGTTGTTCCGCTCAAGCTCTGTGGCCACCCGCGTGCCCTTGCCGTTCTTGGACACGTCCACCAGCACCTGATGGCTCTCGGTGAAGCCCTTGTGGCTGCAGAGCACGTCAAAACCCCTCTCATATAAAGCTTCCCCCAAGGCCTTGGCGTTGGCTATGGTCTGCGCCGCATAGGCCTCGCCGAACTCAAGCATCTCGGCTAACGCCACGGCGAGGCCGGCGAGATGATGGAGATGGTGGTTTGACACAAGACCGGGGAAGACGGCGTCATCGATGCGCCGGGCCAGCGCCTCATCGTTGGTGAAGATGATCCCGCCCTGAGGGCCGGGAAAGGTCTTGTGGCGGCTGCTGGCCATCACATCAGCGCCCTCCTCAAGGGGCTGCTGGAACCGCCTGCCTGCGATGAGGCCCAGCACATGGGCGGCGTCATAGCCTATCTTCGCCCCCACCTCATCGGCCGCCTCCCGAAGCTCTGCTACGGGATGGGGGAACAAAAAGACGCTCCCCCCGAAATAGAGGAACCTTGGCTTTTCCTTGGCGATGAGCTTTTTTGTCGCCTCCACATCGATGTTCATCTCCCTCTCGTCGAAGGCGAAGTTCACCACCCGAAGCCCCATGACCCCTGCCGCCGATATCCTGGAGTGGCTGATATGGCCGCCGTGGGGCACATGCAGGCCCATCATGGTGTCGCCGCACCTGGCAAGCGCCGAGTAGGTGGAGAGG
>RFHW01000194.1 GCA_003695745.1 Methanobacteriota archaeon
CTACACAGGCGCCATCTACAATCTCTCCACCCGCGTGGGCGTGCCAGAGGACCAGATCAAAAGGGAGGCCTGCGAGAAGGGATGCCATTCTGGTTAAAAAAATCTGATCTAAATATTCCCCTCCACGTATGATTATATAAATGGTGAAATACAGAGTGGAATTAACTTGGTGTTAAAATGGCTCGGAGAGTTTTGAAGAAGGATTCATTCAATGTGACCATAAAGCTTTCACGGTTATATAGAAAATGGTGGGCTGATGGAGGAAGATCTTCTAAACCTGTTAAAGCTGCTAAGAGAAAAGAGAGTTAAATACGCTGTTCACGACGGATTCGCAGTAGGCTATTATTCTGAGCCAAGGGCAACGAGGGATGTGGACCTGATAGTGTTGGCAAAAGACATTCCAAGAGTGCAAAAACTGCTGCCTGAGATGTACAGGGAGGGTGAGCGTTATGTCCTGGAGATGACACCGCTGTATGTTGAGATCTGGGAGGCCAGCTCAGACCATGACCTCCTGAGCCTGAAGAGGCGGAAAGCCAAGAGGGTGATGATAGGGGAGGAGGAGACGGTGGTCTATCTCCTTTCACCAGAAGACCTCATTATAAAGAAGCTGGACCGCTTTAGCTACAAAGACAGGATAGACATACGCGCCATCTTAGATTCGGTGAAGGTTAACACAGAGTATATCCGGAGGTGGGTTGTGCTCAGAAGAGACCTGATGAGACGATGGAAGGAAGTTGCAGAAGACACAGCGAGGATAGATAGAGAGAGAAGGGAAAAAGGGTTTTTATAATACGGCATTGATTCATAATCCAATGCTCCTTGACGACTACATCCATGACAGGCCTGTGGTGGTCTACACGCCCAATGAGAAGCGCGCCCATGTGATCCGCTACCTCAGGGAGTACGGCGACATCTCAGTTGTGGAGCGCCAGCTTGAGATCGCCGATTACCTGGTCCAGTCCTCAGAAGGGACGATCGCTGTGGAGCGAAAGAAGGCGAGCGACTTCCTCTCCAGCATCAAGGACGGCCGGCTCTTCACACAGATCGAGCATCTCCAGAGCTACGACGATGCAAGGATCATCCTTGAGGGCGCCATCTTCACCAAGGCCAAGATGGGGGCGTGCTTCTGCATAGACACAATCGGCAAACCCCTGAACAAGAAGAAAGGCGCCCGAACCCAGCCCATGACCACCTGGGCGGCGCGGCATTTCATCCACCCCCACTCGCTCACCTCCATCTTCAAGAAGATACAGGACTCAGGGATCACAATAATACCGAGCGGAGGCGCCTATGACACGGCGGACCTCCTACATTTCTGGGCCACAAGGGGCGAGAAGAAGGAGCAGCTTGAGATCAGGCGGAAGGTGAAGACCGAGACCGACTATGAGAGGCAGCTCTTCATACTCGCCGGGCTCCCCGGCATCGGCGCCGTCCAGGCAGAGGAGCTCCTCAGGACCTATGGCACGCCCATGCATGTGTTCAGCGCATTCCTCGACCACCCACCCAACCGTTTCCCTGTGAAGGGCATTGGCGAGAAGAAGGTGAAAAAGATAAGGGAGCTTCTCACAGCAAATCTCCTTGAGGTTGAGAGGCAGAGGCTCATAGAGCACGAGTTCAAGGAGAACGTTGAGGAGCTCTACCGCATCATCAACGCAAAGGAGGCTGAGCTCAAGGCCATGACCGTGGCCGAGCTCAAGCCACTGCTCAGGGAAAGGGGGTTGAAGGTGACTGGAACAAAGAAGGCCCTCATAGAGAGGCTGCTGGACTCGATGGAGCTGGAGGAAAAGGTTGATATAAAGAGGTTTACAGAGAGGTATGAGAGGCTGAAAAGCATGAAGGAGAGGCATCAGCAGATACCCCGTGACCTCTCTCTCTTCTACAGCAGGGTGAAGGGATAGGATGGACAGGGCCGTTGTCACCGTTCTCGGCAAGGACCGCAAAGGTCTCATCGCCGGGATCACAGGCTTTCTAGCCCGCGCAGGGATCAACATCACAGACATCAAGCAGAGCGTGGTCCAGGGGCTCTTCACCATGTTCATGACGCTGGATCTCTCAACAGGCACCCTCTCCTATGAGGAGATGGAAAAGGGGCTTCTGGCGCTTGGCAGAAAGCTTGGTGTGGAGATCGAGGTAACGCCCTTTTCAGAGTACAGAGGCTCCGCTCCATCCACATCCAGGAACCTCTATGCAGTGGTTGTACTGGGAAGGGACAGGCCCGGCATAGTGGCGGACATGTCCTCCATATTCCACACAATGGGGATGAACATCGAGTCCACAAACCTCACGGCAAGGGGCGACCTCATATCTGTGAAGTTCATCGTCGACATCGAGGACAGGGACCCTGAGACGGTGCGGGAGGCCATTAAAAAGGCAGGAGAGCGGGTCGGCCTTGACGTGGTGGTTCTGCCTCAGGAGCGCTTCAAACGTGAGAAGCGGCTCATCGTCTTTGACATGGACTCCACCATCACCGATGTGGAGGTGATCGACGCCATCGCGAAAGAGGCAGGTGTGGAGGAGGAGGTCAAATGCATCACCGAGAAGGCCATGTGCGGGGACCTGGAGTTCAAGAAGGCCCTGCGAGAGAGGGTGCGGCTTCTTGCAGGCCTGCCCCTCAAGACACTTGAGAACATAGCCGAGAACCTCACCCTCACACCCGGGACCGAGGAGCTCCTCGCCACGCTGAAGGCCATGGGCTATAAGACGGCCCTCATCTCAGGGGGGTTCACCATATTCACAGAGAAGCTGAAAGAGCGGCTGGGGTTCGACTATGCCTTCGCAAACAGGCTTGAGGTGCGCGACGGACGGCTCACAGGCAGGTTGAAGGGCAGGATCATAGACGCCGAGGAAAAGGGCAGGATCATAGAGATGCTGGCAAGGAAGGAGAAGATCTCCACCGAGAACATTGTGGCTGTGGGAGACGGCGCAAACGACCAGATCATGATCAAGAACGCGGGGCTGGGCATCGCCTTCAACGCAAAGGATCTTCTCAAGAAGATCAGCGACGGCACCATCTCCAAGAAGAACCTCGCAGGCCTGCTGAACGTGCTCGGCGCAGAGGAGAGATGACAGTGGAAACAAATCTCA
>RFHW01000195.1 GCA_003695745.1 Methanobacteriota archaeon
AGCCCTCGACGGGATTTGAACCCGTGACCTACGGTTTACGAGACCGTCGCTCCGACCAGCTGAGCTACGAGGGCATGTCTGTATGGTGTCTCTATCTCGCTTCTATGAGGACCTCCATCCTTTGATTCGGGTCTTTCATCTTTTCTATGAGCTCCCTTGAGAGGTCTGCTGCGGCCTTGTCCGCCCTTATCATGAGTGTCCGTTCACATATAAATTCGCTTTTCCTTATCACCATGTCTGTGGGGTGTGTGAATGTGAGCCCTTCATGTCCCCTGCCCCTGATCTGCTCCACAATGTCATCTGCAACAAGGGTTATCTCTATCACTGTATTCTCATCCCTTGCCTTCCTCTTGAACCCTTCGCTCAGTTCCGCTATCCCCTTGTCTGCGGACACGGCGATGATGCAGTCGCCGCGCCTTGACATGTCCTGCTCCTTGGTGATCTCGAAGGTGGTGGGGTGCTTCCCTGTGATGTTGGGGTGTCCGTAGGCGGATATCCTCTCTATCATTATTTTCAAGAGAATGGTGCATGGGCTTTAATAATACTTTTTACCCGGCTTTAGCCTGTCCTTGTAAAGGTTTATATATGCATGTCTGATGTCACATTGACCATGGAAAAAAGATGGGGATTGCTGCTCCTCACCATCCTTTTCATATCCGGCTGCATTGAAAGCGGGAGCCTTGATCTCCCCTCTGGCGGGTCGAAGCTGGATCTCTCCTCCATCAGCGCCCAGCTGAAAGGCAGGGACAGCGAGGTCTCGTCAGGCGGGATGGCGGTGCCTCCAAGCATGCTCCCCGGCTATATTGTGAAGAACGATGAGCAGGGCTCCTTTTCAGAGGCCTTTTCTCTCAGAGGGCTTCCCTCAACGACCATTGTCTGGACGGTGTATAAGGACCCCTATGGAGCTGTTTATGACGGCCTTAAGGTCTCTGCAACGGGCCATATGGTTGTGCCTGTTGGCGCTGAGAACGTGACGGTCACAGTGACCGAGAGGGATGACCTTTACAGGATGGCTGCGCACATCGGCCTCTACACCTTTGTCTCTGAGACAGAGGATCCCGGAGCCATTGACAGGGCAGATATCTACGGGGACCACGTGGAGGTTGTAAAAGAGGTCTTTACCGCTGGTGTGAAGAACGCCCTCTCCCATGACCTGCGCTCACTGTCATAGACGCTCTATGGGAGCAGACGTTGCAGGGTTGTCTTTGCATGGAGGAGGGCGGGGTTCTTTCTGCCAAAGTACTCCCTGTTCCGGAGTATCTCTTCATGCACCCTCTCGCCTTTTATGATCACCCCGGCCGAGCCTATCTCCTCAGGGCTGTGGGCGTCGCTACCGGCCGTTGCGCCCAGCGAGAATCTCTCTGAAAGTGAGAGGGCCTGTCCGTTGAAGCTGCTCAGGAGGCATCGGGAGTTGAAGACCTCCACCGCATCCACCGATCCGGCCGCCTTCTCAGGGTCCTTTATCCTGTTGGACCTGAACAGGTCATAGGGATGGGGTATGGATATGAGGGCGTCCTGATCCCTCATAGCATCGATCACCTCTTCAAAGCTCCGCGACTCTATCTCCTCGTTCAGGAAATATCCGATGACCTCCCCTCTGTCGGTCTTTATCTCAGCCCCTGTTATGACGATGAAATCCTCATCGCTGTTACACCTAGCCGTCTCCTCCCCTCCTTTTATCGTGTTGTGGTCTGTTACGGCAACACCGTCCAGACCTGCCTTCTTCGCCTGCTTGATTATGTCCCTTGGCTCATTGAAGGCGTCGCCTGAGTATTTGGAATGGATGTGAAGGTCGATCTTCATAAAAGCTCTCCTCACACTTCTGGACCACATCGTGATATATTAATTTGCTCCTTTGGAAGGGTTTATATATGCACCGTCTCCGGGATTTTTGACAGAGACGGTGATGCAGTCCATGTCCCATTCAAAAACATCCAGCGAGGAAGACCTTTTGAACCTGAGGGATTCGGTGCTCTCCCTGCGTGAAAGCCATCTTGAAAGGATGAAGGGGTTTGATGAAGGCTTGCTCAGAGAGGTCCTGTCAAGGCTCATCCATTAATCCCTGATGATGAAGTCCTCCAAGAGGTCCCGCGCCTTCTCCCTCCGCTCCTGATGGGCCTCCAGGAAAGACAGGACCTTCCCTGCCAGATACTGCTTATGCTCGCCGCAGAGGAGCTCGCCGCTCCTGCACATCATATACTGCTCCTTCAGCTTCGCATCCTCCTCCTCAAAGATGTATGCAAGGTACTGGTACACAGGGCAGATATCTGGTTTGCCGCCCAGCTTTTTCTGCTCGGCCACAGTGGCGCAGCCGCCTGTGAAGGCGTTCATCACCTTCTTTTTCGCTGCCTCAGGCGAGTCGGTGGTGTAGATGCTGCCCTCAGGCCGTGAAGAGGACATCTTGTCGCTTCCAAGCAGGCTGGGGAAGAACTTGGTGTGCACGAGAGCAGGCTTTGGATAGCCGAGAAAAGGCGCCACATCCCTTGTCACCCTGAAATGGGGGTCCTGATCTATGGCGCATGGTATGAGACAGGGGACGCTTCTGCCCTGCCGCTCGCTCTCCAGAAAGGCGGGGGCGGACTGTATGGATGTGAAGAATATGAGCCCGATGTTGGTGCTGTTCTTGAATCCGAAGACCGCCTTTGCCGTGGAGAAGGTGACCCTCTTTGCCACCCTGATGGCGATCTTATAGAGGCTTTTGATGTACTCTGTGTCCAGGAATATCTCCGTCCTCTTCGGGTCGAATCCAAGGGCTATCACGTCAAGGGCGTTCTCATAGGCATAGTGGCGCGAGTCCTCAAGCGTCATCTTCTCGCTGAACATGAACTTCTCATCGTCTGTGAGCTGGAAGATGAGCTTCACCCTGAAGACGTCCTGCAGGTGTTTTGTGAATATCCATGGCATGAGATGGCCCAGATGGGTGTGGCCAGAGGGCCCGCGGCCTGTGTACAGATAGAACTCCTCCCCCCTTTCATATCCTGAGAGGATCTTGTCAAAATCCCGGTGGGAGTAGAATATACCGCGCCTGAGCATGGGATGCAGGCCTCCGGCGTGTTTCTCCATCTTCTGCAGCAGCCGCTTTGTGATGCGCTGGGTCCCGAACTTCTCTATAAGCCGATCATAGTCTATCTCCCCTGAGACCTCCCAGGGGGTTACGATAAAATCATCCTTTCCAGCCATACCCACATACTTCCGAAGACAGGGATATATAAAACTTGGGAAGTC
>RFHW01000001.1 GCA_003695745.1 Methanobacteriota archaeon
CACCTCACCTGCCCGCGCAAGGATGCTGAACCTCTTCACGATCTCCGAGTTTATCCACTGATAGGCGCTGCGCAGGCTCTCACCGGGCCGGACAAAGGTGTTGTTGTCCACAAGTATCATGGCGTCCACGTATTTCGCAAGGGTCTTCATGCTCCGGGCCGCGTTCAGCGTGTACACATTGCCCTCTGTCTCAGCCGGGAGCACGCCTATGGCATAGACAGGCTCGTTGTAGAGCCGCTTCAGGTGTTTCGCGACAACAGGCGCGCTGCCGCTCCCGGTCCCGCCGCCGAAGGCCGTGACAAGGACAAAGGCGTCTGTGTCGCTTGTGCCCTGCATGTCTATTGCGCTGAGTATCTTGTCAATATCGGCCTGCGCTATCCTGGCGCCGAGCTTGTTGTTGGCGCCCACGCCGTGTCCCCTGACCACGGTCTCGCCGATGAGGATCCGGTCCTTTGCAGGGATGAACTTGAGCCCGAGGAGGTCTGGCCTCGCTGTGTTGACGGCCACGGCCTTGAATATCCGCTCCTCCCTGCTGCTCAGGTCATCTGCTATGAAGAGGTCCGTTATCTTGCATCCTGCCTGTCCAAGCCCTATGAGGAATACCTTCATCCTATGTTCACCCTTTTCTCATCATCTCACGGAGGGTCTTCCCAACGGCCTCAAGGGGATGTTTCCTGCCCTCCTCCCTGAGCCTGCTGAGGTTCTTGAGGCCTGTCCTGTTCTCATTCACCCATTCCATGGCAAAGCGGTCTTCCCTTATATCCCTGAGGATCTCCTTCATGGCCCTGCGGGACTCCTCGTTGATGATCCTTTTACCACGTGTGCGGCCGCCGTACTCGGCTGTGTTGGACACGTTCTGCCACATCCCCTCGATGCCCTTGGCATATATGAGGTCCACTATGAGCTTGAGCTCGTGAAGACATTCGAAATAGGCTATCTCAGGCTGATAGCCCGCCTCCACAAGGGTCTCAAAGGATGCTGTGATGAGCTCTGCGCAGCCGCCGCAGAGGTCCACCTGCTCTCCGAAGAGATCGGTCTCGGTCTCCTCTGCAAAGGTGGTCTCAAGGACACCGGCCCTGCTTGCGCCGTTCGCCTTCGCCATGGCAAGGGCCCTCTCCTTAGCCCTGCCGGTGTAGTCCTGCTCAACGGCTATGAGGGCCGGGACTCCGAAGCCCTCCAGGAACTCCCTTCGCACAATGGCGCCCGGCCCCTTTGGGGCCATCATGATCACGTCGATGTCCTCAGGCGGCACGATCTGTTTGAAGCGGATGTTGAAGCCATGGGAGAACCCGAGGGCGTTTCCCTCTTCAAGGCCCTCCTTGATCTGTTTTTCATAGACAGAGGGCTGGGCTTCATCGGGTATGAGTATGTGGATGATATCTGCCTTCTTTGCGGCCTCTGCAACGGGATAAACGTCAAAGCCCGCCTCCTTCGCCTTCTTCCACGAGGCGCCGCCCTCCCTGAGGCCGCAGATCACATTGAGCCCTGAATCCCTCATGTTCTGGGCCTGGGCATGGCCCTGTATGCCATATCCTATCACGGCAATTACGCTGTCTTTCAGAACACCGAGATCGATGTCATCATCGTAGTAGACACGGGTCATATCTCATACTCTCCTATGGATTGCCATATAAACCTTGTTCTCACTTCCCATTTCCCTGCGGCTTGGACCCCCTGTTCATGGCCGTCATACCTGCAACGGCAAGCTCCTTGATGCCGAAGGGCGTGACCAGCTTCACAAAGGCATCCACCTTGTCAGGGTCTCCGGTGACCTCCACGATCATGGAGTCCTTCCCTACATCTACGATCTTCGCCCTGAATATGTTCGTATACTCGATGATCTCCCTGCGGACAGCGGCGTCAGAGGTGTTGAGCTTGATCAGGGCAAGCTCGCGCTGGATCGAATCGCGGTCCATCTTCATGACCTTGATGACCTCTATTATCCTGTTAAGCTGTTTTATTATCTGCTCTGCTTTCTTGTCATCGCCCCAGAAGGTTATGGTCATCCTTGAGATGCCCTCCTTCTCGGTGTGCCCCACGCTTATGGTGTCGATGTTGAAGTGTCTGCGCGTGAACATCCCCGATATCCTCTGCATGACACCGGGCTCATCCTCCACAAGGGCGACAAGAACATGCTCTCTTTCCATCTTATCCCTCTATGATGTCCTTCAGGCAGCCGCCAGGCGGCACCATCGGGAATATGTTGGACTCGGGCTTGACAACGAAGTCGATCACCGTGGGCTTCCCGCAGCTAAAGGCTTCTTTTACCGCATCCTTTATCTCGCCAGGCTTCTCAACCCTGATGCCCTCTGCGCCGAAGGCCTCGGCCAGCTTCAGGTAATCGGGCACCTCGCCCAGATAGACGCCTGAATAGCGGCGGTCGAAGAAGAGCTCCTGCCACTGCCGGACCATGCCCAGATAGTGGTTGTTCATCACGCCCACCACCACAGGTATGTCCTCCACAACGGTGGTGGCGAGCTCCTGGCAGTTCATCATGAAGCTCCCGTCCCCGGCTATGTCTATGACATTCCTGTCAGGCCGGGCCATCTTCGCTCCAATAGAGGCTGGAAATCCGAATCCCATGGTGCCAAGCCCGCCTGAGGAGATGAAGGTCCGGGACCGGGTCCTGGAGAGGAAGTGGGCTGCCCACATCTGGCACTGCCCGACCTCGGTGACCACGATGTCCTCTTCCTTCAGCACCTCCATGATCTCCTTTATAACACGCTGGGGCATGAGGGGCACATCGTCATAGTCCATCTTGGGCTGGAACTCCTTTTTATACCTCTTTATCTTCTCAAGCCATGCGGGGTGTTTTTTCACCTTTGTCCGCGCAAGGGCAAGCATCTCCTTTAGCACCTGCCGGGCGTCGCCCACAACAGGGACCTCCACAGGCACGTTCTTGCCGATCTCCGCAGGCTCGATATCGATATGGATGACCTTGGCCTCCGGGGCGAAACAGTTCACATTCCCTGTGGTCCGGTCAGAGAAGCGGCATCCAACTGCCAAGATCACATCGGCGTCGCTTATGGCGAAGTTCCCTGCCTTACGCCCATGCATCCCGATCATGCCCAGCGCCAGCGGATGGTCCTCCGGGAAGGCGCCCTTGCCCATGAGGGAGGTCACAACAGGGAGCTGCATGAGCTCCACAAGCTCAAGAAGCTCCTTAGAGGCTCCAGATATTATGACGCCGCCCCCCACAAGGGCGATGGGCCTCTCGGCCTTCAGAAGTAGCTCCACAGCCTTTTTGATCTGCTTGGGATGCCCCTTCACGGTTGGGTTGTAGCCGATGATGTCCACGTCCTTGGGGAACTTCATCACCCCCTCCTTTTCCTGCACATCCTTGGGCACATCAATGAGCACAGGCCCCGGCCTCCCTGTCCTAGCGATCTTGAAGGCCTTTTTGATGATATAGGGTATCTCCTCAACGCTGTAGAACTGAAAGTTGTGCTTGGTAACGGGCATGGTGATGCCCACAGGGTCTGTTTCCTGAAAGGCGTCCTTGCCTATCATGGGCCGCGGCACCTGGCCTGTGAAGGCGACCACCGGCGACGAGTCCAGATAGGCCGAGGCGATGCCGGTAACAAGATTGGTTGCGCCCGGCCCTGATGTGGCGACACAGACGCCCACCTCGCCGCTGGCCCTTGCATAGCCATCCGCCGCATGGGCCGCAGCCTGCTCATGCCTCATGAGAATGGTCCTGATATCGGATCCATAGAGCTCGTCATAGAGGGGTATAACGGCCCCGCCCGGAATCCCGAACATGACCTCCACCTTCTCTCTCTTGAGGGATTCCAAAATAGCCTTCGCTCCGCGCATCTTCATCTCAATCACTCACACCTTACCTGTTCTATCAAGCTATTTAACTCTTATTGTCTTTTGCTGTCCCTGAGAAGCTTGTAGACGATGCTGTCCACAAGGGCCTCAAAGCTTGCCTCTATGATGTTCTCAGACACCCCCACAGTGCCCCATGTGCCTGTCATATCCCCCGATTCCACGAGGACCCTGACCTTGGCTGCAGTCCCCCGCTTCTCATCGAGCACCCTCACCTTATAGTCCCTGAGATGCATCTCCCTCAGCGAAGGATAGAAACTGTACAGGGCCTTCCGCAGCGCCATGTCAAGGGCGTTCACCGGCCCGTCCCCCTCTGCAGCCATGAAGAGCTCTTCATCCCCCACCTTCACCCTCACCGTGGCCTCGGCCAGCATCCTCCCGTCCCTCTGGCGCTCAACGATCACCCGGAATCCTTCAAGGTCAAAGAACCTGTGGTTGCTGTTGAGGGCCTCCCTTATGAGAAGCTCAAAGGAGGCCTCAGCGCCCTCATATTGATACCCTTCCTTCTCCTTCTCCTTGAGAAGGCGCAGTATCTCCTCAGTCTCTCGCGTGCTCTTCTCAAGGGAGAACCCCAGCTCCCGCGCCTTGGAAACCACATTTGCCCTGCCAGAGAGCTCTGATACGAGAACCCGCTGGGTGTTGCCCACCACCTCAGGCTCCACGTGCTCATAGGTCCGGGGGTTCTTGGAAACGGCGTCCACATGGACACCTCCCTTGTGGGCAAAGGCGCTTGAGCCCACATAGGGGAGATTTGGCTGGGGAGAGAGATTGGCAATCTCGCTCACATATCTGGAGACCTCGGTGAGCCTTTTAAGCCGGTCGTCGGACAGGCAGTCCAGACCCATCTTCAGCTTGAGATTGGGGATTATGGAGCAGAGGTTTGCGTTCCCGCATCTCTCGCCATAGCCGTTTATGGTGCCCTGCACATGGCCGACGCCAAGCCGCACCGCAGCTATGGTGTTTGCCACAGCCATATCAGAGTCGTTATGGGCATGGATCCCAAGGGGGGTCTTCACCTCCTTTCTAACGGCCTTTACGATCCCCTCCACCTCAAAGGGCATGGTGCCGCCGTTCGTGTCGCAGAGCACGAGCACATCCGCCCCTACCTCTTCAGCGGCCTTAAGGGTCTTTAATGCATAATCGGGGTTGTCCTTATAGGCGTCGAAGAAATGCTCTGCATCGTATATGACCTCCCTTCCGGCATCCTTCAGATAGGCCACGCTCTCACCTATCATTGCCAGGTTTTCCTCAAGGCTTGTTCTGAGCGCCTCCTTCACATGAAGGTCCCAGCTCTTTCCAAAGATACAGACGACATCGGTCTCCGCATCAAGAAGGGCCTTGAGATTCAGGTCCTCCCCTGCCTTCACCCCTGCCCTGCGGGTGCTCCCAAAGGGAACAACCTCGGCCTTCAGATCAAGGGACCCTGCGCGCTGGAAGAACTCGGCATCCTTGGGGTTTGACCCCGGCCAGCCGCCTTCGATGTAGTGTATGCCCAGCTCATCGAGCTTCTCAGCTATCCTGAGCTTGTCCTCAACTGAAAAAGAGATCCGCTCAGACTGGGCACCATCGCGAAGCGTGGTGTCATATAGCTTTATCACCATCTTCTTATCGACGGATTTCTAAATCCCAGCCTGTCATTTTTCTACTCCTCGTGGAAGGTAAAGTATAGCTGCCCGATATATAAAGTTTTCTCCAGCTCTGGCGCTTTTTTTGCCTTGATGCCTAAATAGAACCAATAAAATATAAAAGCCATTGCAGTCAACCTATCAGGGCTATGGACTCCAGGGAAAGGGTGCTCAGGACGCTGGAGGGCGAGGCCGTGGACAGGCCCCCCTGTTTCTCAGGCATGGGAAATGTGACGGTCCACGGGCTGAAGAAGGCAGGTGTCAGGTTCGCAGAGGCCCACGGCGATGCGAAGAAGATGGCCGCAGCCGCAGCATCAACATATAAGCTCTTTGGCTTCGAGTGTGCCGTGGCCCCCTTTGACCTGGGGTTGGAGGCCGAGGCCCTTGGCTGCGAGCTCAACTTCTACGACGACGGCTCAGAGAGGATTTTGTATCCCACGGTGAAGACGAAGATCCTCAAATTCGGCGAGGAGCTGAACGTGCCTGAGGGCCTTGCGGAGCGGGGCAGGGTGCCCATGGTGAAGGAGGCTATCGGGCTTCTCAAGGACGACATAGGAGACGAGGTCGCCGTCGGCAGCTATGTCCTCGGCCCCTACACGCTGGCAGGGCAGGTGATGGACCTCAACGACCTGCTCAAGAACTCCTTTAAAAAGCCCGATGAGGTGGAGAGGATACTCCGGAGTCTGAGCACCGCCATCGTCACGATAGCCGCCGAGCTTAAAGAGGCCGGGGCCGACTATATCACGGTGCGGGAGATGGGGGCGCCGGCCGATGTGATAAGCCCAAGGATGTTTTCGTCCATGGTGCTAGGCCCTCTTAAGGAGACCATCAAAGGGATCGATGGGCCTGTAATCCTCCATATCTGCGGGAACACCAATC
Organism: Methanobacteriota archaeon; assembly: GCA_003695745.1. Classification (GTDB taxonomy): domain Archaea; phylum Hydrothermarchaeota; class Hydrothermarchaeia; order Hydrothermarchaeales; family SZUA-236; genus J060. The sequence goes on from RFHW01000001.1 coordinate 6,336, forward strand.
CCATTGTGGAGCTGATGGTCGAGGCCGGGGCGAGCGCCATAGCGGTGGACCAGAAGAACGATGTGGCAGCCACACGTGAGAAGCTTGGCCCTACCGCCGTCATCCTGGGGAACATCGACCCCTACAACACCCTTGTGAAGGGCACACCTGATGAGGTGAAAGCAGCGGTCAAAGGGGTGATCCAATCCGGCGTGAACGGTGTTGCGCCGGGATGCGACATATGGCCTGAGGCCCCGGCTGAGAACATGGAGGCCCTTGTGAAGGCCACAGAGGGATATGAGCCAAATTGAGGTGAGACGGATATGAGCGAGGAGGAGATACTTGAGGGGTTGAAGAAGAGCGTCATAGACTTTGACGAGGATGCGGTGAAGGAATATGCCCAGCGGGCCATTGACGAGGGCGTGGACCCCCAGAAGGCCATCTTCGACGGTCTCGCCGCCGGCATGGAGGTGGTGGGCGACCTCTTCCAGAAAGGCGAGTACTTCGTGCCTGAGGTGCTCATGTGCGCCGACGCCCTCTACGCCGGTCTGGACATCCTCAAGCCCCATGTGAAGGTGGATGAGAAGACGCGGGTGAAGGGGCAGGTGGTGATAGGAACCGTGGAAGGCGACGTCCACGACATAGGCAAGAACATCGTTAAGCTCATGTTCGACATCGCAGGCTTCACGGTGCATGACCTGGGCAAGGACGTGCCCCTTGACAGATTCGTGGAGGAGCAGCTCAAGACCGACTCCGATATTGTGGCGCTCTCAGCCATGATGACCACCACCATGACAGGGATGAAGAAGGTCATCGAGAAGATCCGGGAGAAGAACCCCAAGGTGAAGATCATGATCGGCGGGGCGCCTGTGACCGAGGAGACGGCCAAGGCATACGGCGCAGACGCCACAGCCAAGGACGCCACAAACGCCCTCTCAGAGGCGATCAAGATGGTTTCGTCCCTCAGGGAGATGCAGAAATAGCTCCGGGATTGACCATGGCCCACAAGGTGATCTTTCAGCCCTCTGGCAGCAGGGGGGACATTGAATCCGGGAAGACCATTCTCGAAGCCTCACGGGAGCTTGGGGTCGGCATCGAATCCATCTGCGGGGGCAAGGGCACCTGCGGGAAATGCCGGGTCGTTGTGCAGGAGGGTTTTTTTGAGAAGTTCGGCATCCACTCGAAGATGGAGAACCTCTCACCCCTCACAGAGGCTGAGAAGGGGAAGCTGAAGACCGGCGAGATCAGGGAGGGATATCGCCTCGCCTGCCAGACATCGATAAAGGGCGACGTCCTCCTCTTCGTGCCTGAGGAGAGCAGGAGCGGCGGCCAGATCGTGCGAAAGGCCGCAGGCGAGGTGAAGGTGGACATAGAGCCTGCTGTGGCCAAGTATTATGTGGAGCTTGAGAAGGCGACCCTTGAGGACCCCACAGCCGATTTTGAGCGGCTGAAGGCAGGTCTTGAAAAGAGCCACGGCCTCAAAGACCTCGCCATTGACTTCATGACCCTTCGCACCCTGCCGGATGTGCTGCGCGAGGGGGACTGGAAGGTCACCGTCTCGGTGTGGATGGACCGGGAGATCATCAGGGTCGAGCCCGGTGTGAAGGACACGCTGGCGGGTCTTGCAATAGACGTGGGCACCACGACGGTTGTGGGCTATCTCACAGACCTCCGCACCGGAGAGGTGCTCGCCATCGACTCGATGATGAACCCCCAGGTCATGTACGGCGAGGATGTGATGGCGCGCATCACCTATGCCATGTCCCACGACGACGGCCTCAGGAAGATGAACGAGGCCATAATCAAGGGTCTCAACAAGATAATCGAGAACACCGCCAAGAAGGCAGGTCTCACAGCCGGGGACATCCTGGAGATTGTGCTGGTGGGAAACACCGCCATGCATCACATATTCCTGGGCATCAACCCCGAGCCTGTGGGCCTTTCGCCCTTTCCCCCCTCGATCTCAGGCTCCATCGATGTGAAGGCCCGCGACCTCGGCCTCAGAGCAGCCCCCGGGGCCAATGTCCATGTCCTGCCCATAGAGGCCGGTTTCGTTGGCGCCGATAACATGGGCGTGGTCCTTGCTGTGGAGCCCTATAAGTCCGATGAGACCCTGCTCATCATCGACATCGGAACCAACGGCGAGATCGTCCTTGGCAACAGGGAGCGGCTGCTCTCCACCTCCTGCGCCACCGGCCCTGCCTTCGAGGGGGCGCAGATCAAATACGGCATGCGGGCCGCCCCCGGAGCCATAGAGCGTATCAGGATAGATCCGAAGACAAAGGAGGTGCGCTTCAAGGTCATAGGCAGGGAGGAGTGGAGCGATGAGCTTGAGGAGAGCCCGGGGGCCAAGGGCATCTGCGGCTCAGGCATCATCGAGGCCATCGCCGAGATGTTCAAGGCAGGCGTTATCCGGAAGAACGGCACCTTCAACCCTGAGCTTGAGACGAAGAGGCTGAGAAAGGATGAGAATGGGCAGTATGAGTTCGTAATCGCATGGAAGGATGAGACGAGCATCGGGAAGGACATAACCGTCACGCTCTCGGATGTGCGCGCCATGCAGCTTGCCAAGGGCGCTCTCTACACAGGCTGCAAGATCCTTATGAAGCGCATGGGGATCGAGGAGGTGGACAGGGTCATACTGGCCGGCGCCTTCGGCTCCTACATCGACAGGGAGGCTTCCATGGTGATCGGCATGTTCCCTGACTGCGACCTCGACAAGGTGGTGGCCATTGGAAACGCCGCCGGCGACGGCGCACGCATCGCCCTTCTCAACAAGGACATCAGAAGGGAGGCCAATGAGGTGGCCAAGAGAATAAAATATATCGAGCTCACCGTTGACCCGGACTTCCAGACCGAGTTCATGCGGGCCATGCACTTCCCCCATATGAAGGACAGATTCCCCCATGTGGAGCATATCCTAGAGGGGATACCCGTTGAAGCTGCACAAAAACGATAAATACTAAGCCCCCTCATATTGTGTGTTATGAACAATGTCTCGGAGCTTGCCAAGAAGGCGAGGGAGCTGAAGCGCAAGGGCCTGAGCACCGGCGAGATATCGGATGAGCTGAACGTGTCGCGGGAAACGGCCCTGTGGTTCATCACACACAGGCTGGAGGACAAGAAAGAGCCTGGCATAAAGGACATCTATGTGAACTGGAGGGCGGCAGGCACGAGCCCCCTGAGGCTGAAATACCTTTCTCTGGCACTGGCAGACCTCATCCTAGACGCGCTTGAGGAGAACGTCCTAGAGCTCCCTGAGGTGGTGGTGGGGGTGGCCAACAGCGGCATACCGCTCGCCAATTTCGTTGCCCTGGAGCTTGGAACAGATGTGGCGGTTGTGGTGCCTAAAAAACACCTCTGGGAGCCTGAGAAGACAGGCGAGGAGAGCGGCTATCTACTGGGCAACTTCGCAGATGTGAAGGGGAAGGCATCCATATTGATCGACGACATCATAACCACCGGGACCACCATCAAGGAGACCATCGAGCTCTTGAAAGGGCTGGGCTCAACACCTCTCATGGCGGCAGTCCTCCTTGACAAGGCAGGCGTTGACACCATCGAGTCCATACCTGTGAAATCCCTCTTCAGCGTGGCCGTGGTCTAGAAGAAAGGCACGGCCGCCTCTGGGTTTTTCCTGCTCTTCCTGATCATGGTGGCATCGGCATGCCTGTCCACAATCAGCAGTGGGCGCTTTGGCCTAGAAAGGGAGAGTTCTATGAAGGCACCGAGCCCCATGGAGCCATCATAGTGATGTACAAGGTTGACGGCAAGTTGCAGGGTTGCCTCGGCTGCCACAGCGCCGAGAAGGGC
>RFHW01000196.1 GCA_003695745.1 Methanobacteriota archaeon
CTCGAAAGAGAAGGGCTGGCATCCGATACATATATATCCATTACAGGAGCAGAGTATTGGCAGGTGATCTCGATGTCAGAGGGAAGCGAGAGGGTTGAGCGGGCTGTTTCCCGCTTCAAAAAGGGCTTCAGCTGCTCTCAGGCGCTGGTCTCAGCATATGGGCCTGACTTCGGGCTGGAGGATGAATATGCACTGCGCATATCCTCACCCTTTGCAGGCGGCATCGGCAACATGGGCGAGACCTGCGGGGCCGTGACAGGGGCGCTCATGGTCCTGGGCCTGCTCACCGGGAAGGCAGGGGTTGAGGATGAGAAGACCATTGAGGAGATCCAGAGGACGGTGAAGAGGTTCATAGAGGAGTTCAAGGCCAGGAACGGCTCTGTAACATGCAGAGAGCTCCTTGGCTGCGACATAAGCACCGGGAGGGGGATGGCCGAGGCCCAGCTCAAGGGGCTGTTCCACAGGCGATGCCCGATGTTTGTCAGGGATGCGGCGGAGATCATCGAGAAACTGCTGGAGGCCGGTGAAAAGGGCGAGAGGGCATAGGTCTCATCCTTCCTTTGCGATGCTGTCGTAAAGGGCTTCCACAAGGTCCATGACCTTGATCCCCTCGGCAAGGGGCTTGTAGACCTCATAGCAGGTGATGCACTCTGTGACCATCGCTGTGGCGCCGGTCTCCTTCGCCTCTGCCAGCCTCTTCTTCCTGAGCTCCATCAATCCCTCTTTTTCGTGGTTCTGGCGCATGGCGCCGCAGCAGAGGGTGTCCTTCCCTGTTCTCTCCATCTCCACAAGCCTGAAGAGCCTTTTAACCACCTTTCGCGGGGCCTCCTGCTTGCCGTCGTATCTGCTCAGATTGCAGGCGTCGTGGAATGTGACCAGCTCATCGCTCCCCTGTAGATTCAGCCTGTCCATGTGCCCCAGCACCCACTCTGTGGTGGTGAGAGGTGTGTAGCCGCCGCCGTAGCGGTTCTTTATGAGCTCCAGGGCCCGGTAGCATTCGGCGCAGCCTGTGACAACGGTCTTTGCCCCGGTCTCTTCAATAAGGGCTGCAAGGTCCTTGAAAAGCTGCTCTGCCGATGTGAAGTCACCTGCAAGATAGTGGGGCCAGCCACAGCACGATGAATAGCCTGCGACCACCTCGTAGTCCAGACCAAGGTGATCTGCTATGGCAAGGGTCTTCCAGGGCACCTCTGAGGGCGAGAAGGCGTAGCATGAGAAGTAGAAGAGGAGGTCGCTTTTGCGGTATTCCTTTTTGTCGATGTGGGGCGCTATCCTGGGATGGACGCTGGCCAGCCTTTTCTTCAAGCCATAAAGAGCCCTGTCAACCACCCCCAGCCTCTGGCCCCGCCAGTGGAGCAGCGGCTTCAAACCCCGCGGGATCCTGCCCTTTGACCTGAGGTATATAAGACGGTTGACCATGTGCTGATAGTTGGGGCATGAATAGTTGCACTGGCCGCAGGACATGCAGAGAAAGGCAAAGTCAAGTATCTCCTTAGAGGGCTGGTCCTTGGATACCTCTCTGTTCAGGGTGAACACATCAATGTCCTTTGACTCCGGGAGAGGGCAGAGAAAAAGGCATTTCTTGCAGAGCCCGCAGGTCGTTATGTCCTGCTCCACATCTCTTTTCAGATCCTCGGCAAGGGGGTTCATAGTCAGGTTAAACCTATCCAAAGGATTATAATGGTTGCGGTTGAAATGGGATATGTCAATGAGGAGAAGGGACTTCATCGTCATAGCCGGGGCGGCGGCAGGGGCGGCCGTCATAGGCCGGAGGTACATTACAGGAGGGATAAGGTCTGTTGTGCCCGATGCCTCTGCCAGAGGCACCTCGGAGGTGACGCCCAACAACGAGTTCTACATCACCCATTACAACGGCATCCCTGAGCTGACAGATGCCGAGTGGAGCCTGAAGATAACAGGAGAGGTGGAAAGGGAGGTTGAACTGACGCTTGAGGATCTGAAAAGGCTTGAGGAGACCCTGGATTACAACACCCTCATCTGCATTGGGAACGGGATTGGCGGGAGCCTCATTGGAAACGCCAGATGGAGGGGTGTGAGGCTCGGGGACGTGCTCAGGCTTGCCGGTGTTCTCGATGGCGCCGTGGATGTGGTGCTCCACGGGGCTGACGGCTACTCAGACTCATTTCCAGTTGAAAAGGCGCTTCACCCTGACACGAGGCTCGTCTACGAGATGAACGGCGAGCCCCTTCCACAGGCGCACGGCTATCCTCTGAGGGCGGTTGTGCCGGGCCTATATGGCATCAAGAACGTGAAGTGGATAGAGAGGATCGAGGTCGCGGCCGAGGAGGTCCTGGGCCACTGGCAGAAGAGGGGTTGGAGCAGGGAGGGGAGGATAAAGGTCATGTCAAGGATAGATGTCCCCGGCGACGGAGCTGTTATAGGGAGCGGTGTTCACACTGTCTCCGGGATAGCCTTTGCAGGGGAACACCCCATCACAAAGGTGGAGGTGAGCACCGATGGAGGCGGGACATGGAGGGAGGCCGCCCTCAAACCACCTCTATCGAGATACGCCTGGACACTGTGGAGCTATGAGTGGGCAGTGCCCGGGCCCGGCGTCTACACCCTTGCTGTACGGGCCGCTGACGAGAGCGGCAGGGTCCAGGAGCCGGGCAACGCCATCACACGACGGGCCTTTCCAGACGGTGCCTGGGGATACCACTCCATCAGGGTTCGGGCGGTATGACAACCTCTTATTTCTTGAGCTCCTTGTAGAGAAGCACCAGGACTATGCTGATATAGGCGCCTGCCGCTCCAGAGACGATGGGGGAGATGAGGACAACACCAAGGAGAGGTATTAATCCAAGGATCCCTCCGATTATCTTTGCTATAAACATGATCACAGCTGCAATCACTGCAAACACAATCGTCTCGCTGATGTTGTTTTTCACCAGCTCAAAGCTCTCCTGCAGCGCTGCAACCGGCCCCTTATTGTCCAGTACAACAAGAGGCAGGGTGAACATCAACAGATACGCCAATATCAGCCCCGGCAGGAATAAAAGCATGAATCCGATACCGATTATCACAGCCAGCAAAATAGAAGCGATCAGGAGATTGACAATATTTCCAAGGGTTTTCTGAAGACCCGTGTTCAGGTCCGCCTGACCGGCTAAGGCATCATCAGCCATCACATAGGTCATGCCCATCGCCGTCAGATTAAGAAGACCCCCTATGACAACGATTAACAGACCGACACCCATTATAGCTCCAAAACCAGCGCCCGGGCTCATGCCCCCCATGCCCATCATCCCGATCCCTGCCATCATGCCCCCGACCAGCGCAAGGGTGAGAACACCTATGATCACGCCAACCGCTATGAGGGGCACGGCTATGACCGGGTTCTTTTTAAAGACATCCAAACCCTTTGAGAACAGCTCAGTAACCTCCATTTTCACCTCGCCTCCTAATAGTTTTTGCCCTATTTTAAGAGGCCATGGTATTTATAGGTAACTGTCATAGGCCCTTGAAAGCCCGTAAAGTACTTATCCCTAGCAGAGGCCAGTCCTTACATATGGAAGCAATCGGCCTTACACTGCCCATCGTCAGGGAGGGCGACGACCTTGCAGGGCTCATCCTTAGGGCGGCGACGGAAGAGGGTCTGGCCATTGAAGATGGAGACATCCTTGTGGTCACTGAGAAGATCCTTGCAAAGGCGCAGGGCAGGGTGGTGAGGCTTGATTCGGTCACACCTTCTGAGGAGGCCCGCGCCCTCGCCAGGAAGACCGGGAAGGACCCGCGTCTCGTGGAGCTCATCCTCAGTGAGAGCAGAGAGGTTCTGGCTGCCGGCGACGGATTTCTCATAACCGAGACCCTTGAGGGCTTTGTATGCGCCAACGCAGGTATAGATCAGAGCAATGTTGAGGAGGGTTTTGTGAAGCTTCTGCCAGAGGGCCCTGACAAGGCGGCCGAGGAGATCAGGCTGGAGGTTGAAAAGAGGACGGGGAAAAAGGTGGGGGTTGTGATCTCAGACTCCTTTGGCCGGCCCTTCAGATGCGGCTCTGTGGGCGTTGCCATCGGAGCCTCCGGAGTGAAGGCGCTTTGGGATCGGCGGGGCGAGGCCGACCTCTACGGCAGGACGCTCCAGTCTACAAGGGTGGCTGTAGGAGACCTGATCGCAAGCACGGCAAACCTTGTCTCCGGCGATGCAGATGAAAAGACACCGGTGGTCCTCATACGCGGCCTCAAAGGGCTTGCAGGAAACGGCAGAGGGGCGGACCTGATACGGAGTCGTGAGCAGGACATGTTCAGGCGCAAGGTCTAATCCTGATCAGAAGAGGGTATGGAGTCCTTGTAATAGACCATGCCGACTTGCTCGAACTTCTCCTTCTCTAGATAGTCTGCAACATATCTCTGGTGAGGGTCTTCTCGGATGACACTCTCTTTGTCGATAGACGTTGGGATGGTGTCCGAGGTCACTGTGAGGATGGTGAGGGATGGCACATCTCCTGTGAGCACGTTATCCTCTCTTATCAGACCTGTCACATCAGATTCGATGAGAGAGGTGTATCTGCCGCTGGAACTGAGGAGGGTCGTGTTGACGATGACAGGGTCGAGAGCAGCTTCGTTGAGCACCAGCCCATTGCCACTGTCTTCACTGAGATAGAAGGCGTAGAGCTTTGCCTTTTCAACCGTGCCGTAGCTCCCATTCTCAAAGACACTCTGCCTGCCTTCAAGTATCCAGTACTCTGTCTTCTCATCTGAGTCGTAGAGGATGACAAAGGTTGCACCTGTTATGTAGTACTGGTCGTCAATGTTGAAGTCTGTGCCCTCTATGAGAAGCTCGTTCTCACCCTCCACTATATATCTGCCAGCGTCAAAGCGGATGAGCTGCGAGCGCCTGTCAGACGCCACGGGCTGTGTGTGCTCTCTATAGGCC